>NZ_JALBHA010000230.1:0-9348 GCF_023006445.1 Bradyrhizobium sp. SHOUNA76 | reverse complement strand
TGCCTCGTCCTGCCGCTCCAAACGGACCGGCTGGCCGATCAGGCAGCGCAGCGCGGCGACCTGCCGGTCCGCCGCGCTGCCACTGATCTCCTCGTTCATGTCGCGCGCCATCGCCCGATGAATGGCGCTGGTCTCGGCGATCGACACCGGTTTGCCGCCGCGCAGCAGCATGAACGGAAAGATCGTGGTTTGTGCAAATTCCTCGTCATCCACGCTCGCCGTCCTGGTCGTGGCGGGAACGGAGCGAAGCGAGGGCGACAACGCGATCATGCTGTCGATGCCGGCGGCGAGCTCGGCCAGCACCTTGGCGCGGAAAGCACCCGATACGGCGTAGTAGCTGCCGATCTCCGCGAGCGCCGCCTCCCAGCGCAGCCATTGACCGAAGTTCGGCCGGCGATCGAAGCGCGAACGCAGCGCCGTCCAGCCCATCGGCCAATCGCAGCGGCCGGCATAATCGAAGATACCGGGCGCTATTCCCTCGACCCGGTCGATCGATCGCGAAAGACCCTTCGGCACCAGCAGCGCTCCGCTGAAGGCAGGCCCACCGAAGAATTTCGAGCCTGACATCAACACCATATAGCCGCGATCGAGATAGGAGCGCAGCCGGCGGCGGCCGAGCCGGGCCTGACAGGCGTCGACGACGATCTGGACCTTGCGCGGCCAGCGCCGCGCGATCTCGTCGAGGCAGGCCGCGCTCGGTGCACGCCAGCCGAGCTTCGAGCAATCCATGATCTGGAGCAGCACGGGCGCGCCTTGCAAGATCGTGGTCTCGATCGCATGCAGCACCGCGGCATCGGCGTCCGCGCGCATCGCAATCCCGGGCGCGGTCTCGAGCAGCGGCAACGCAACACTGGCGCCGGCGAGCCCCGCGACCGCGCCGTCCTTGCGAACCGCAAAGCCGCTCGCCGTCATGGAGCTGAAATGGTGGCCGCGGGCGCTATGGGCCGTCCCGCTTCCGGTCTGGTCGGCCCCGACCACGATCGTCACCGGCCGTGCTCCGAGCACTGCGCGCGCCAGGAACAAGGCGTGGAGCTGAGAGTCCGTGCCGGAGGGCGAGAACACGACATCGACGCGCGGCGGCAGCTGGAGATGGCCGCGCAGCTCGTCCCGCATGTCCTCGCAGCGCGCATCGAAGGCGATTTCAACCTCGTCGAACAGGCATTTGTGCATCAGCTCTTCGCGCGCCAGCGCGGCACGGTCATAGGCCGCTTGCGAGATCGTCGACGCGGTCGAGGAGGCGAAATTCCAGATCTCCGGCTCCGGCGAGGCCGCGCAGCCGTAGCCGTTGACGCGATCCCCGGCGTCGAGCGCCAGCCGCGGATCTCCGCCGGAGACGAGCAACGTGTCGAGCGGTGTGAAGAGATCGCGCAGGCGATAACGCGAACCGTCGGATGCGCGGTCCGGTTCTGACAGACGGGATGCGCCGGCGCTCATCCCGGCAGGCTCACGCCGCGGCATCTGCCGCCGCCGCGGGCGCGGCTGCGAATTGCGAGGCGATGTCGCCGTGGAAAACCGACGGCCCGACGTGATCGAGCGAGCTCTGGATGTCGGCCCAGATCTCGCCGCCGATATCGGTCCAGCGCTTGCAGAAGGCGAAGTCCTCGGAGAGATAGGTCCCGGTTGCCGGATCGATCATGCATTCGAACAACGCGAACCGGTTCGGGCTCGTGACCAGCGTGTCGTGCGAATGCTCGCGGAAGAATTGCAGGCTCGCATAATCCGGATGGCGGCACATCGCCTCCAGCACGTGGCGGCGGATCATCAGGAAACCGGTGCCGGCATAGCGCACGCGGGTGAAGCCGTTGACCACGACGATACGGTCGGGATCCTCGATCTCGAGCACGTAGTCGAGCGAAGCCGCGGGCACGTCGGCCCGGCCGGACTGGATCGCCCGCGCGGCCTTGTCCCAGTTGACCCGCTTGATCGGATAGCAGCCGGCGACAACGTCGGCGCCGCATTCGATCAGCCGGAACACCTGCTCCGGCTTGAAGCCGATGTCGGCGTCGATGAACAGGAAATGCGTCGCCTTGGGATCGTCGAGGAACATCGCGGCCAGATTGGCCCGTGCGCGGGTGATCAGCGCGTCGCCGTCCCGCAGCAGCACCTTGAGCTCGAGATTGGACATGCCGTGCACGGCGCGCTGCAGCGCGAAGATCGAGCTCGCATAGATGCTCGACACCTGCCCGCCGAAGCATGGCGTGGCCACCACCAGTTGCATCTTGTCCGACATCGGCAGCTCCGCCCCGCTCCAATCCTCACCAAGAGGTAAAGAGGCATGGTTAACGGCGTCTTAACGTAGACTTACAGGAACTTGACGAGCGAAAGCTGCGCCAGGTTCGAGGTCACCTGGTAGGAGGCCTGAAGCGCGTTCTGGAGCGCCAGGATCTCGCTCGCGACCTGGTCCGGCGAGGCCGATTCCGCCTGGTCGATGATGGTCTGGAGCTGCGCCTTGGCCTGGGTCTGGCGCGTGCTCGCGTCCTTCATCGTATTCTGGGCCATCGCGATGTCGGTCTGGATGTCCTCGATGCGCTGCTGGCCGGGCTGCTGGGTCAGCGCCTGGGTCACCCGCAGGCTGAGCGCGGCGACCTGCCCGCCCGAATACTGTCCGGTCGGCGAGGTCGAGAAGGTCCCGAACACGGCGGTCGCCTGCAATTGCCGGCGGATCGCGTCCTCATTCGCCTGGGCGCCATACTGCACCGAGACGGAATCGTCGACCCGCGCCATCGCGGTCGAGCGCGCCGAGCCGGGCCCGTCATTGCCCAGATACCATTTCACGGTGGTGGCCGAGCCGTTGACCAGCGTCGTCGCCGAGCTCGCGGGCGAGGAGCCGACACGGAGCGGCGGCTGCGTGGCGGTCACGGGCGTCGAGGCAAAACCGAGCGAGCCCAGCGCGCCCGTATTCGAGCTGGTGATATTCAGGCTGGCCGCATCGTCGGTGTTGATCGTGATCGAGCCGCCATGGATTGTCGACGGCTTCGACGTCCCCGTGATCGCGTCGATCTTGCTCATCAGCGTCTGGATGCTGTCGCCGACGTTGAGCTGGTTGCCGGTCGCGCCCGAGGCCACGAATGTCAGCGTGGTGCCATTGACGGTGATGGTGTCGCCGGCGACGAAACCCGGCGAGATCGAGTCCGTGGGGCTCGCACCCGACAGCGCTGTCGCTCCGCTGATCGGGACGAGGGGGCCCGCCTGGCTGGTCTTGGGCGTGCCGATCGCAGAGCTGGCGGTGTTGAAGAAATTGTCGCCGGCGGTCACGGCGGAGGCCGCCACCAGAGAGGTGTTGGCGAGCTTGGTGATCGCGACGTTCAGTGCGTTGTTGAGGTTCAAGGCGGTGTTGTTCGGGTTGACCGGCGTGCTCGCATCGATCGCGAAGCTGCCGAGCGGCGTCGGCGTCGCCGTCGATGCGGTCAGGTCGATCTGCTCGGTCGTGCCGTCCGGCAGCGTGAACTGAACGCTGAGCTTGTCGCCGTTGTTCGGATTGACGCCGTTGAGATCGACCGAGAACGACACCGGCGATCCGCTCGGGCCGGTGACCGTCGCGCCCGTCAGCGTCGAGGAGACCGCCTTGATCTTGAGGCCGAACGGCGAGCCCGCGACGTCTTCCGACACCTGGACCGAGCTTGGCGTCGGCTGTGGCGTTGCCAGGACCAGGCGACCCATGCCGTTGGCGCCCAGATCGGCGGCCTGGCGTTCCGCCATCACGGTCTTGAATCCCGCCTGCGTCGTCGTGCCGTTGATGATGTCGCCGGCATTCGCAACCGACTGCGTGTTGACGGCGGTCCCGGAGAACAGATAGCGGTTGCCCGTCTGCGTGTTGAGCACGCCGACCATCGAGCCGAATTGGGCGGCGGCGGTGTTCTGCGCGATGGTCTGGCCGTTGACGTTGAGATCCTGCGCGGTGTTGGCGGCGCCCGTCTGCACAGTGCTCCGGATCTTGGTCAGCGACTGCAACGCGGTGTTGGCGAGGTTGATGCTGACATTGACGTTGGTGATCGTGTCGGTATAGGCGGCGATGTTGGAGAGCTGCGCGCGCCCGGCGATCGCAAAGCCCTCGTTGGTTCCCATCCCGGAATAGTTCTGCGACAGCTTCCCGGTCGAGAGCTGCGTCGACAGGTCTGTGAGCTGCTGATTGATGTTGCGGATCTGCGAGCCGAGAACCGACGAGGAGTAGTTGATGCTGCTGATCGACATGTTTCAGAGCCCTGTTACTGCTTACCCTTGAGCCTGGAGCAACGTGTTCATCATGCTCTGCACCACCGACATGACGTGAGCGTTGGCGGCATAGGCATTCTGGAGCTGGATCAGGTTCGACATCTCGGAGTCGAGGTTGACGCTGGAGGTCGAGCTGAACTTGGCCTGGAGCGTCGAGACCACGACGCTCTGGCCCTGCTGGAGCTGGGTTGCCTGGGTCGCGGCGTTGGCCTGCACGCTCAGGAACTGCTGGAGAAAATTCGAAACGCTGCCGCTGAAGGGCTGGCTCGCCGAGCCAAGACCGCTCTGCGGCGAATAGGAGAACACCGACGAGGTGAGCTGCGAGTAGAGATAGTCGGAACGCGTGGTGTCGCCCGCGGGCGTCACCGGCGAGGTGTTGTACACCGACATCCTGGTCGGGTCGTTGACCAACTGCGTGTTCACGGCGATGCGTCCGGCAAGGCCGGTCATCTGCGATCCCGAGGCGGTGATCGCGCCGGTGTAGAGCGCCTGTCCGCCGTCGGTGAACAGCGGCAGTTGTGGATTGCCCGAGGTCAGCGACGAGATCGTCTTGCTGGTCGAGGCCGAATTGACCTTGGCGAGGCCGCTGCTGTCGTCGGTGACCCGCAGCGTCGTGGCAGTCGCCGGCGACGGCGCGGCAGAGAAGGACAGGTGCGAGCCCGAGAGCGCGGTGTTGAGTGCGGAGGCGATCGCGCCCATGCCGCCGGCGAAGTTGATGCCGATCCGCATCGGATTGGCATTCGTCGCGTTCTGAAGCGGCAGCGCCGCCGGATCGGTCACGTTGACGAGCGTGACCTGACGCTGCGTGTTGGTTGCGGTGTCGGTGTAGGTGATATTGACCGTATTGCCCGGCAGGGCAGCAGCGAGATCGAGATCGAACCCGGCCGGCGGACCGGACACCGTGCTGCCGGGCGTAGTCTTGTCGGACAGCGCGCTCGACATCGTGGCGGCGAGCTGGTCGATCTGGTTCTGCGCCTGCACCAGCAGATCGTCGCGCAGCTTCAGGTCGGCCGCGATCTGGCCGGACGACACCACGTTGTTGGCGACGACGTCGACTTGCGAGCCGTTCGGCAGCTTGATGTTGAAAGCGCCGACGCCGGACTTGGCCGGATCGATGTTGTAGAGCGAGGTCGCCGACAACGCGCCGGCGGACGCAAAGGAGAATTCCGATGCAAGGCCGGCGCCGACCAGCTGAATGCCGGTCGTGGTGTAGATATTGGCCTGGTTCGAGCCGTCCATGGTGACGCGGACGTCGACATATTTCGACAGCGTGTTGATGGCCTGGTCGCGCTGATCCATCAGGGTCGCGGCCGAGGGGTCGTTGGCGGACAGGGCCTGCAACTTGGTGTTGATGGTGGCGACCTGCTGCATGGCAGCGTTCGCGGCCTGCGCCGAGGTGCCGAGATCCTGCTCGACGTTCGAGCGCAGCGACTGGATGCCCTTGGTGGTGACGTTGAGCTGCGTGGCCAGCGCCTGCGCCGCACCGAGGGCAACCGTTTGCGCCGACGACGCGCCCGAGCTGGTCGACAGCGCCTGCAGGGCGGTGGTGAATTTGTTCAGCGCGTCTTCGAGCGTACCGCTGTTGCCGGGCGTGCCATAGACATTCTGAAGCTGCTTCAGGATGTTGGCCATCTGGTCGGCGTAACCGCTGCCGCCGGTCTCGGTGCGCAGCTGGTTGAGCACAAAGGTGTCGAGCTCCCGGCTGACGCCGGTCGTCATCGCCGTCGAGCCGAAATCGCCGGTGGTGACCTCGATCTGGTTTGGCCTCTGGACGACGTAACCCGGCGTCTGCGAATTTGCGACGTTCGAAGAGACGATCGAGAGCGCGGCCTGGTTGGCACGCAGACCGCTCATCGCACTCGCGAGAGCTGAACTCAAACCCATGTTACTTGCCGCCTTTGGTTACGTTACGCGCCGATCAGCGCAACACGTTCAGAAGGTCCTGCACCATCGAATTCGCGGTCGTGATCACCTTGGTGTTGGCCGAATAGGCCTGCTGGGTCACGATCAGCTTGGTGAATTCGTCGGCGATGTCGGTGTTCGAGCCTTCCAGCGACGAGCCGCTGATGCTTCCCGATGCGCCGTCGATCGCCGCACCCGATTGTTCGGTCGCCGCATAAGCGCCGCCGTCCATCGCTTTCAAATAGTTGGTGCCGTTGAAGTGCGACAGCGAGACTTGGGCTAGGTTGAGGTTCTGGCCGTTGGAGAAGGTGCCGACCACGAGGCCGCTGTTGTTGACGGCGACCGACCGAAGCTGGCCCGCGGCGTAGCCGTTCTGCGTGATGGTGTTGATGGTCACCGCGCCGCTGGTGCTGGCATATTGCGTCAGTCCGCCCGAGGAGATGTTGAAGGCGACGGAGCCGAGCGACTGGCCGCTGACGCTGACATTGTTGATGGTGATGCCCGAGCCGGCCGGCGTGGTCAGCGAGCCGTCGGAAGCGAAGGTGAAGGCCTGGCCCGTATTGACCCAGCCGACCGTGGTGCCGGTCGCGTTCGGATCAGTCTGGTAGAACAGGTTCCAGCTGTCGGAGTGACCTGCGCCCAGCGAGGCGCTGTCAGTTTTGGCCCAGCGCAATTGCAGGTTCACCGGCGTACCCGCAGCGTTGTAGGCGGTCACCGCGCCGCCGCTGATCGACTCCTTGGTGAAGGTCGCGATGTCGTTGCCGATCACGCCGCCGGTGCCCGCGGTGCCGCCGCCGTTACGGTTCTTGGTGATGGTGGAGGTAAAGCCGAGCGCGGCGAAGGCGGAGCTGTTGGAGCTGGACACCGATAGGTTTGACACGGTGCCCGTGTTCAAGGTGATCACACCGCTGGTGCTGACGGACGAGCCGGTGGCGCCGGAGAGCGCATCGATCTTGCTCAGCAGGGTCGTGATGTTGTCGGTGATGTTGATCTGGTTCGGACCGGACGCGCCCGAAGCCATGAATGTCAGCGTCTGGCCGTTGACGGTGATCGTGTCGGCAGGCGGGCCCGCCGAAAAGCCGGAAGAGAGAACCTGGGCGCCGCCTGCAGTGGCGCTGCCGCTCAGCAGCGTCGATCCCGAGATCGCGGGCGAGGACAGCACGTTGCCGCCGCGCGTCACGCTGGTGATGCCGAGCGCCGTGGCCGCGGTGCCGCTGTTCACCGCCACATCCGTGCTGGTGCCGCTCGACATCACGATGTTGCCGCTCGCGTTGAGGGTCGCGGTCACGCCAGCGCCGGCTGCGTTCTGAATTGCGGTCAGAATGTCCTGGACCGTCGCAGGCGTGCCGGCCCCCAGGCCGATGGTCGAGTTGGTGCCGAGGGTGACGGTGTTGCCGGCGTTGAAGGTGATCGTGTTGCCGTTGATGGTCAGCGTCTGGCCGCTAAGCGCGGTGAGGATGCTCGATGCGAGATGCGTGCCGACGGCGGCATCCAGCGATGTCGTCGTCGATGCCACGGCCGACGAGTTGTTCTGCAGCGCGACCCCTCCGGTGTTCGTCGTCGACGAATAGGGCGAACGGATGTTGCCCGTGGCCGCGGCGCCCGAAGCGGTGTTGTTGGTGTAGGGCGCGGGCGGCGTGCCGACCGGCAGCGGGTTGGCGGCGAAATCCGATGGGTTGAGGCCGCCGGCCGCCAGCAGCGTCCCGGGCGAGGCGGTCGAACTGGCCGCAGTGTTCGGCTGGGTCGGCAGGTTGGCCGCGTACTGGATCGAAGTCGTCGCCTGGGCGGGGATGAAGTTATTCTGGAATTTCAGGACGTTCGCCACGTTGCCGGTCGGGTTGCCGGTCTTGGGGTCGACCGTGACGCCCATCAGGTAATAGCCGGCGCCGTTGACCAGATTGCCGTTGGCATTGAGCTGGAAGTCGCCACGGCGGGTGTAATAGGTGACGCCGCTGAACACCGGCACGTTGTCGACGACGCCGGTTGCCTTCTGGATCGAGAAGAAGCCGTCGCCGGTGATCGCCATGTTGGTGGCGACGGTGGAGCCGGAGATCGTGCCCTGCGTGGTGATGGTCGCCTTGGCATTGGCCGTCACGCCGCCCGCGACCTGCTTGCTCGGCACCGAGGAGTCGGGAATGAGATCGACGAAGCTGGTGCCGATGCCCTTGTAACCGGTGGTGGATGAGTTCGCGATGTTGCCGGAAATGTTCTGCAGCGCGTAGGACTGCGCCTGCAGGCCACCCACCGAGGTGTTCATTGCATCGAAGATACCCATAACTTTGTCTCCAAATCCGATCTCGGCGGCCGGTCGACCAAGGCCGCAGTCGGGGGAGACAGTCGCAAGGGCTATGCCAATGCGGGTATTCTCAGGAAATCAATGACTTAATGAAAAAGCCCCGGCCTGAGGACCGGGGCACAATTGCCGGGACCGGCAACAATTGCCGGGACGTCCTGTCGTTCCGGGGCGATGCGAAGCATCGAACCCGGAAGTTCGAGATTCCGGATTCGATGCTGACGCATCGCTCCGGAATGACACCTTATGGCCTACGTCGCCGACGCTGCAGCCGGGTGAAAGACCAGCCCGAATCCGTCGATGCAGTAGCGCAATCCGGTCGGCTTCGGACCGTCGTCAAAGACGTGGCCGAGATGGCCGCCGCAGCGGCGGCAATGCACCTCGGTGCGAACCATGCCGTAGGCCCGGTCCTCGGTCTTGCCGACATTGCCTTCGATCGGCTGGTAGAAGCTCGGCCAGCCGGTGCCGCTCTCGAATTTGGTCTCGGAGGCAAACAGCGGCAGGTCGCAGCCGGCGCAGGCAAAGGTGCCCTTGCGATGCTCCTTCAGGAGCGGGCTGGAGCCGGGCCGCTCGGTGCCGTGCTTGCGCAGGATCTCATATTGCTGCGGCGTGAGCTGGGCGCGCCATTCGGCTTCCGTCTTCGTGATCTCGAACTTTTCCGCGGCTTTCTCGCCGGCCTCGGCCGGCGTTCCCTTGAGCCAGCGGAAGGCCGCAAGGCCGAACAGGCCGGCGGCAGTCGTCAACAGGATGCGGCGGTCAAACATCTCATTCTCCGTGCGGGAGCGTCCACGCCCTGAGATACGGGCTTTGACGGCCAACGTTACACGTCCGGGCGGAATTTTTCTCAGGCTTATCGCGCGACGCCGGCGTCCTGCGAGGCCGGTTCCATGGCCTGTTCTTCCTCTTGGGCCGCGGGTTTCGGCGGCGGGGCCGGCCGTGGC
>NZ_JALBHA010000022.1:0-38608 GCF_023006445.1 Bradyrhizobium sp. SHOUNA76 | reverse complement strand
TACCGAGCAATTCGCGCCGGGTCAGGTCGATGATCCAGTCGCCGAAGGCGATCGAATTGTGGTTGCGCGCCGCCTTGCGGTCGAGCGAGCGCCGCCGCAGCACGCTGCGTGCGCGCGCGAGCAGGTCGCGCAGATTGATCGGCTTGGTGACATAGTGATCGCCGGCAATCTCGAGGCCGAGGATGCGATCGACGTCGGTGTCGCGGCGCGTCACGAAGATGATGCCGGCGTTGCTGGTCGCCTGGATCTCCTTGGCGAGCTCGAAGCCGTCGCCGTCGGGCAGCTGCAGGTCGAGGAAGACGAGATCGGTGCGCGCGCGCAGCGCCTGGCGGCATTCCGCGCAGGAGCCGGCGCCGACCACGTCGAAATTGTTCTCGCTGAAATAGCCGACCAGCATGGTCCGCGTCACCGGATCGTCCTCGACGACGATCAGCCGCTCGCGGCCGGCGGGACGCACTTCCTGACGTGCGGAATCAACCACGGTCTTGGGTATCCTGTGTGCCTGCGACCCGACCTGGCGATCCATCTCGCCGCGCAATGCGCCGTCATGTGAACGTACATTCACGACTTGTTCGAGCCCCCGAAATTAGCCGCCGGAATATTAGGCGCGTTGCGACGCGCAAACAATATTGCTCATGATCTTCAACCATTAAGTATGAATTGGCCCACAATTCTCAATCTGCGCATCATAGCGCAGGATGGCCCTGCCCGGGGGTCGCGAAAGCCCAATCCCGGACATTCGGCATCGGACTCAACCGCCAGTTAACGTAAAAAGGGCCTTCGGCTTCGGAAAGCCCGGCCGCGCCCCTATTGTCCCGCCTGCAAGATGCGAAACCACGGAGCAGGCGTAATGCAGGGGCAGGCCCGGTTGGCTGCCGGTCGAACCGAGCAAGGCACGGCGCCGTTCGCCCGTTCGCACACGCTCGATGTCCTGCGGGGCCTTGCCATTGCCGGGGTGATGGCAATCCACGTCTCGCAGGCATTTCCGTCAAACATCCACGCGGTCGATTTCGCCTTCATGTGCGGCTGGACCGGCGTCAACGTGTTCTACTTCGTCAGCGCCATGACGATGTGCCTGATGTGGACGCAGCGCAGCGGCGAGACGAATGCGACCGGCAAATTCTACATCCGGCGCTTCCTGCGCATCGCGCCGCTGTTCTGGCTGGCGATCCCGGTCTACCTCGCCATCAACGGCACCGCACCGAGCGCCAACGCGCCCAATGGCATCGGGCCGGTTCAAGTGATCCTGACCGCGACATTCCTGCACGGCTTCTGGCCGGACAGCGTCAACAGCGTGGTGCCGGGCGACTGGTCGATCGCGGCGGAGATGACCTTCTATCTCGTCTTCCCGCTTCTGATCACTGCATTCGGGTCGCGCCGCCATCTCTATGTTGCGCTGGCGATCGTGCTGCATCTCATCAATGTCATCCTGTTCAAGCCGTGGGCCTTCGCGCTGTTCTCGGCCTATTACGGCCCCGGCCACGAGGCATTCGTCTGGACCACGCTCCACATCAGCTTCCTGAACCAGCTGCCGGTCTTCCTGATCGGATGCGCGCTGTTCTTCGCGCTGCGTGACGGCTTCACCAAGTCCGACGCCGCGATCTACGCCGTCTTCATCGCGCTGTCCTTTGCGGCCGACCGCGCGACCGGCTCCCATGAATTCAACTATCTGATGATCAACCTCGTGCTCGGCGCGCTGGTGGCCGGCTGCATCAAGCTTGCCATCCGCTTACAGCCGCTCGAGGCGCTCGGCCGCAACTCCTATTCGATGTATCTGTCGCACTTCGCGGTGATCTACGGGCTGCGTCAGCTCTGGCCGGTCGCCGATGGACTGGTCTCGCTGCTCATGGCCTATGTCGTCACCGCCGCGCTGAGCTATCTCGTCGCGCGCGCGACATGGCATCTGGTCGAACGGCACGCGCAGAACCTGGCGCATCGCCTGACAACCGCGGGACCGGGCCGATCAAGCCTCCGGCCGACCATTGCCGCTACCGCGGCCGGCATGCGCTGAACGCCCCTGCTCCGTCCCTGCCGGCCTGATGCGGCTTGCTTCATTGCCGCCTTCATATCTACTGTGAAGAATCTTCACGCTGGAGTGGCCACCATGGAGGTCATACTGCTCGGCACCGGCGGCCCGCGCCCTGACCCGCGCCGCATGGCAACGACCACGCTGATCAGGCTCGGCGACGAGAATATCCTGTTCGACGCCGGCCGCGGCGTCATGGTGCAGCTCAGCAAGGCGGGCGTTCCGCTCGGCGCCATCAACACGGTCTTTCTCACGCACCATCATTTCGACCACATCGGCGACCTCTACGATGTGATGCTGAATTCATGGATGTACGGGCGCAAGGACGAGCTGCGCATCTATGGACCGCCGGATACCGAACGGCTCGTCCACACGCTGGTCACGCAGGTCTACGACAAGGACATCACCTGGCGCGATAAGGGCGAGCCGACCTTCGGCGGCTGGAAACCTGTCGTCGCAACGGACATCGTACCGGGTCCCGTTCTCGACACTGGGCGCTGGAAGATCAGCGCCGAGCTGGTCTCGCATGGCGACGGCCTCGACATGCCGCCCGCCTTCCTCGCACGCTGGATGTGTCTCGGTTACCGTTTCGAAGCGGAGGGCAAGGTCGTTGCGATTTCCGGCGACACTGTCCCCTGCCCCGGGCTCGAGCGGCTGGCGCAGGGAGCCGACCTGCTGGTTCAGTGCTGCTTTCTCGCGACGCCGGAGATCAACAACGAGCACCTGCGCCGCCTTGCGCAATTCACCATCGCCTGCGGCGATACCGTCGGCAAGATCGCGGCCAAGGCCGGCGTCAAGAAGCTCGCGCTGACCCACCACCGGCCGCGCACAGACGATGCCATGCTGGACGCGCTGCTTGCGGATGTCAGGCAGGACTATGCGGGGCCGGTCGTACTCGGCGAGGATCTCACGCGGATCGAGGTCTGAGGGCCATCAATCAGCTCGCCTTCGAGCTCAGGACGATCCGACCTCGATCCGGAACGACAAGCTCTCTTCCGCGCCCGGCGCGATGAGCATCAGGCCCGGCTTGTCACTGAACTCGCCGTCGAGGCCGGCGGGACTGGCATAACCGCGCCAGGGCTCGATGCAGAGGAATGGCGCGCCCGATGGTTTCGACCAGACGCCGAGTTCACGAAAGCCGCGCCAGGACATTTTCAACCAGGGGCCGCTGGACGCGGCATAGCGGGCCGCATTGCTCTCGATCCGGTCGAAAATGACGGCGTCGTCGGTGAACAGGGATTCGGACAAGGGAAGCACCGCACCTTTGACCGGGCTCGGCTCCGTTGCCGGCCGCAGCAATCCGCCCTCGAGACGGCGGACGGGAGACGACTCCGCGCCCGCGAAGGTCAGCGCGTAGCTCTCCTTGGCAAGTCCCGGCTGTAGCGGCCAGTTGAAGGCGGGATGACCGCCGATCGACGCCGGCAATGTCTCCTTGCCGGTGTTGGCGATCACGAGCGTCAGGTCGAGGCCGGCATCATCAAGCGTATAAATTGCGGTCAGCCGGAACGCGAACGGATAGAGCGCGCGCGTCGTCTCGCTGTCTTCGAGCACCAGCGTGCAGCGGCTCTCGCCGCGCTCCGCCCACGCAAAGCGGCTGTCGCGCGCAAAGCCGTGCTGGGTCATCCGATACGTCTTGCCCCGGTGCCGCAACTCGTCCTTGGCGAGGCGCCCGACGATCGGAAACAGCAACGGCGCATGGCGCGGCCATTCCGGCCCCGCCTGCCAGACGAACTCGACGCCGCCCCCGTCCTTCAGCGAGCACAGCTCGGCTCCGTGCGCCTTGACGGTTGCGGTGAGCCCGCCGCTGCGGAGGGAGTGGCTGTCATCGCTCATGCGCGACATCTACACCGCGACCTCACATGCAGCAAGGCGGCGCCAGCCATGCAGCGGGCGCCTCAGCGCCCTGCAGAGCTGCGTCATATTTCTGTACCTAACGGTTGCTCCTTTGCAGTTCGTCCGCCGCCAGCTTTTTCGGAAACGCGGCCCGGATCCCCGAGAACAATTCTGGTAGCCAATTGAAATTCTTCATCAACGGCCGCTTTCTGTCGCAAAAACTCACCGGCGTTCAGCGTTATGCCGCCGAAATCGTCAAGTCGATCGACGCGCAGCTGGCGTCGGAGCAAACGCCCGCCTCGCTGCGGAACGCAGACTGGCAGTTGCTGACGCCCGTGGATGCAAGCGAAGACCTTCACCTCGAGCGAATCAAGATTCGCACCGTCGGCCGCTTGCGCGGGCACGCCTGGGATCAAATCGATCTGGCCCGCGCCGCTGCGGGCGGCCGCTTGATCAGTCTGGCCAATTCCGGCCCAGTGTTCCATCGCGACCACATTGTCGTGATCCACGACGCACAGGTCTTTCGCAGGCCCGACTTCTTCAACTGGCGCTATCTGGCGGTTCACCGCACGATGGGCCGGCTGCTCGCCCGACATGCAGGCATCGCAACCGTGTCGGCTTTTTCGCGCAAAGAGCTTGCCGAGGTGCTGAATCTGTCGGCAACGGGAATCCCGGTCTTCCCCAACAGCGCAGAACATTTCGCCAAGACGAAGCCTGATCCCGGCATCATCGCCAGACTTGGGATTCAGCCACAGAAATTCTTCCTCTATGTGGGCTCGAGGACCAAGAACAAGAATCTCTCCGTCGCGATCCGCGCCGTCCAATTGCTTGATCGGGCCGACGTTCCGCTGGTCATTGTCGGCGGCGACAACAGCAAGGTCTTTCAGGACAATTCTGGCGACGGGGCTTCCGGCCTGCTGCTGGCCGGACGTCTGACGGACGGCGAGATCGCGGCGCTCTATGCGCATGCATCGGCATTCGTGTTCCCCTCGCTCTACGAGGGGTTTGGCGTGCCGCCGCTCGAAGCCATGATCTTCGGCTGTCCGGTCATCGCCTCGACCGCCGATGCGGTCGTTGAGACCTGTGGGGATGCAGCTGCGTATTTTCGCGCCAGCGATGCCGAAGCGCTGAAGCAGCTCATGCTCGAAAGATTGGCAACCGGCGCCATCTCTGATCAGGAACGCATGAGGCAGCAGGATCGCGTTGCATTCTATTCGTGGAAGAAATCGGCAAAGGCTCTGCTCGATCATCTCGCAGGTCCGGCGAATGTCGCCAGCGCGGCATGAAATTTGGACGCAACTCGCCTATCGCGTGCAAAAGCTCCCGCACAAACGTCTCGCAACTCGCGGGCCGTTGTATAGTTCCATGAAACTTTTTTGTTTTTGTAACGACTTCAAGCATGCGTAGGGCGTGGCGCAACATCACCACATCGCTGCCCCATTATCGCTACGTATTCGAGGAACTGTATCTCGCACTAGCGAACACAGAACAGGGATACAGGATGTCCGGCTCTCCGACGCAGCCTTATGCAAGGCAAACGATGAAAGTGCTGCACATCGCCGAGACGATTCGGGGCGGGATTGCGAGCTACCTGAACGAGTTGCATCCGCAGCAACAGGCCAGTTTCGGCGCCGAGAACGTGCACTATGTCGTGCCCTCGGATCATCGCCGCGATCTTCCCGCGGTCGATGACAACCAGATTACGACGTTCGAACGATCCGGCCGCAGCGTCGCCGGACTATTCCAGATGTTTCGCGCGAGCATGCAGGCACTCGATGCCTTCAAGCCGGACGTGGTGCATCTGCATTCTTCGTTTGCAGGCCTCGTGCTCCGCCCCGCGCTTGCGGCCCGCTCGGACGGTCCGCGCGTGGTTTATTGCCCGCACGGCTGGGCATTTACGCGCGAGACCGGCCGCCTCAGTCATGTGGTGACAAAGGCGGCGGAGAACCTTCTCGCTCGAACGTCGGACCGAATCATCTGCATCTCCGGCGACGAGTTCAACGAAGCGATCCGCGCGGGAATTCCGGCTGACCGTCTTACCCTCGTTCATAACGGCATCTCGAAGAGCCGCACGCCGCAGCCCGTCGCGGCGGACTGGACCTCCAAGAAGGTCAAGGTCCTCTTCATCGGACGCCTGGACCGCCAGAAGGGATTCGATCTCCTGATCGAAGCGGCGCGCACGCTCGAAGATGTGCTTGATATCCGCATGATCGGCGCCTCCGTCGTCAACAAGTACGAAGGCCCGAGCGTCCCGTCCAACGTGTCGCTACTGGGCTGGCTCGACCGCCCGACCATCGAGACCCAGCTCGAGGCCGCCGATCTCGTCGTGATCCCGTCACGATGGGAGGCCTTTGGCCTCGTTGCCCTGGAAGCGATGCGCGCCGCAAAACCCATCCTGGCATTCCGCAGCGGCGCGTTGCCCGAGATCGTCGTCGACGGCGTCACCGGCGTGCTTTGCGAGCCCGTCGCCGTTCAGCCGCTCGTTGATGGTTTCCGGCGAGCGCTCGATTTCGATCTCAAGGTACTGGGACAGCGCGGCTACGACCGGTTCAAGCAGCTTTATGACGTTCAGAAGACGCATGGACAGTTGCAGCAGGTCTATGCCGAGCTCCTGCATGACGACCGGACGCCGGTCGAGGCGAAGGCGGCACTGCAATCGGATCTCTCCAAGAATTTCTGATGGCTCTACCGCTCCCACGCACCTTGGTTCGCGGCAGCTTCCGCCTTGCGAGCCTCATCGCATCCATTTTCCTGCCGGTTTCCGTCTGCGCGCAGCAGGCTCAACCGCTCGATGCCCGATTCCTGCTGGGGGTCGGCACGCATCAGGGGCTGGGTGGTCCGGTGAGCGCGCGCGGATACGTGCCTTCGGAGAACGTCGCGCAGATCAAGCAACTCGGCCTCAACGCTTTCCGCGACGATTTTCCCTGGTCCGATTTCGAGGTGGGCGGACGCCGGATGGGGTTTACGCCCAGGCTCGGCAGGCTCGAGACGCAAGTCAGATCCGGCGTCGCGCGTCCCCTTCTGATCCTCGCGTTCGGCCACCATCTGGTGCCGAATTCGTCGCCACCGACGACCGATGAAGCGCGACAGCGGTTTGCCGACTATGCTGCTGCGGCAGCGCAATCGGTCGTGGCGCAGCATCCACTTTTCGAGCTCTGGAACGAATGGAATCTGGCGGCGAAGAAGGATGCCGCATTCTCACCCGAAAACTATCTGGCGCTCGCACAAGTCGCGCGGCCAGCGGTCAAGCGGGTCGCGCCGAATGCGCCTTTCCTGGTCGGAGCTCTCGGTGACGATCCGGGCTGGACATGGACGGAGAAGATGCTGCGGACCGGCATCCTTCAGTACGCGGACGGCGCCTCGATCCACCTCTACAATTTCTGCATGGGCCCGAGCAAACGCACCTCGGCCGAGATCATCGACCGGGTCACGGCGTTTCACCGTCTCGTCGGCCAGGCGAGCGGAAACCCCGATTTTCCGATCTATGTCACCGAGACAGGCTGGACCACGGCGACCAACAAATGCGGCGTCAGCGAGCAGGCCCAGGCCGACAATACGGCGCAGCTCATCTTGTGGGCAGCGACCGCGACGCGCTGGCTCAAGGGCATGTGGCTCTACGAGCTCAAGGACAGTGGAAAGAATCCATCGGAACTGGAGGACAATTTCGGGCTCTATCGTTTCGACAATTCGCCGAAGCCGGTTGCCTGTGCCGCCCAGGGCGCCTGGGCCTTCGTTCGCTCCAGCCTGAGTGCCGAACGACGCGAGCTCGCCAGCGGGGTCGTGTCGATCAATGCATCAACGGCTTCCGGCGGCAGAGTTGCGGTCTGGTCCGAGGCTCCGGACCGACGCTACGAAATCCGGCTCAAGGGCGACCAACCAGGCGCGAGCTTTGCGATGCCGTGCGACCAGACGGCAAAGGCTGCGTCCGGGGTCTGGATCCCCGTCTCGAGCACACCGGTCCTGATTGCAGCCAATGACAGTGCCGTTCCCGCCCTGGAGATAAGGCCGGCGCGGTAGACGCGATTTTTTTTGCAGACATGAGGTTGACGCGATGAAAGTTCTTTTGACATCCACGCTTTATCCAACGCCTCGGGCCCCAAAGATCGTCGGCGGCGCAGAGATCTTCGCGCGGCGTTTCGCCGAAGGCCTGGTACAGCGCGGTGACGAAGTGGAAGTGATCCGGGCCGCATCCTCGCCCGAGCAGGCGCGCGAAAGCTGCAACGGCATCAACGTCTATTCCGCGCCGGTGCAGAACATCTACATGCCCTTCACGGAGCAGAAGAACGTCGCGCTGCGCAGCATCTGGCATGCGGTCGACGACTGGCAGATGCAGGCCCCCTTGATTGCGGAGCGCATCCGGGCTTTCAAGCCGGACGTGTTGCACTCCAACAATTTGTCGGGCCTCACCACCGCGATCTGGCGCGTTGCCGCCCAGCTCGGCGTTCCCGTGCTCCATACGCTTCACGACTATTATCTGACCTGCCCGCGCTGCTCGCGATTCGAGAAGGGACGGTCCTGCGAGCACACCTGCACGAGCTGCGGAATTCTGACCTTTCATCGCAGGCGTGCCACGCATTGGCTCAGTGCCGTGGTCGGCGTGAGCGAGCGCGTCCTGTCCATTCATACCGACATGGGCATGTTCTCGGAGACGCCGATCCGCACCGTGATCCGCAACGCCTCCACCGAGCCGCCGCGCGAGCCCTATCCTCGTCCGGTCTGCACCACGGAAGTGACGTTCGGGTTCATCGGCCGCCTCACGGAGGAAAAAGGCATCGACAATTTGATGCGGGCGCTGGCTCTGCTGCCCCCGGATCGCATCCGCATGTTGATCGCCGGCCGTGTCAGCGACGAGGAGCAACGACGCCTCAGGACGCTCGCGCCGGATGCGCGGATCGAGTTCATGGGCTTCGTGGTGCCCGACGATTTCTACAAGCAAGTGGACGTGGTGATCGCCCCGTCGATCTGGCACGACCCCGGCCCGCTCGTCGTCGCCGACGCCAAGGCGGCCGGCAGGCCGCTGCTCGGAACGCGCTTTGGCGGCATGCCCGAGGTCATCGAGCACGGCATCACGGGCTGGCTGACTGGAGCCGATCCGCAATCCCTGGCCAAGAGCATGCTCGCGGTCGCAGCCGATCCGCACAAGATCGACGAGATCAGCCGGCGCCTCATCGCCGATACCAACAAGTGGATATTTTCCGACGTGCTGTCTTCATACAAGAACCTGTATGAACAATTGCGCGAACAGCGGATGTCGCACCTGCGCGCGGCCACAACCGAAGCGCCGCAGGGAGCGGCGGTCGTCGGCAAGGAGCGCCTCATTCCGCGATGACACGCCTCCTCGCGATGGCGGGCTACGTCTATCAGAGCGCCGCGGCGATCATCCTGATCTTCGCGATCAGCCATCTATTGCCCGCTGCCGACTACACCAGCTTTTCGCTCGCGCTGGCCTCGAGCCAATTGCTCTGCGTGCTGATGTTCGAGTGGCTGCAACTCGCCGGACTGCGCTTTCTGGCCGCAGCCGGGGAGAACGAAGCGGCCCGGCTGAGGTGGTCGCTGTTTGCAGCAGGCCTGTCGAGCGCGGGCGCGCTCGTCGTGGTCGGGAGCTGCGCATCCGTGGCCAGCGCGCTCCCGACAGGGATTATCGCGCTAGGACTGGGCATATCCGTGCTTCAGGGCTTGACGGATCTCTACCTCCTGTCGGTCCGTCTGTCCGACCGGCTGGGGGTCGCGTCCTCTCTTCTTGCGCTGCGTGCCACCGCGCTTCTGGCCGGGGCCGCCGCGGGAGGAACGATTTCGGGGACGGCTGAAGCTGCCCTGCTCGGGATTGCGTCGGGTCACATGCTGGGGCTCGTCGCCGGCCTCGTCTCGTATCGCACGCCGCTGGAGCGCGCCTCGTTGCAGGCGATGCTGACCGACTGGAAGACCTTCGCCCGCTACGGCATGCTCGCGGCGGGCGCCTCCGTCATCCATTTGTCGGTGCCGGTGCTGCTCCGTGTCATCATCATCGGCCGGCTGGGCGCAACGGGTGCCGGTGCCGGATTTTCGATCGCGCTCGACCTGCTGCAGCGTCCGTTCTGGGTCCTCAACGCCGCAATCCACACCGTGAGCTATCCCGAATTGGTCAAGGACTTCGAACACGGGACCGCCGTGAAGTCGGTTCAATCGGCGCGGCGGATGTTCGAATTCATGATCTGCACGACCCTCGTGCTGCTCGGCGGCCTGGTCGGCTTCATTCCGGATGCAGCCCGTATCCTGGTGCCGCGGGAGAGCCTTGACGGCTTCCTGGCGACGGCCCCCACGGTAGCCGCCTTCTATTTCCTGCACACACATCTCCAGGCCACCATCGCGGTGGTTCCACACCTGGAGAAGCTCGCAACCAGGCTCGTGCTCGTCGCGGCCGGCCAGCTCGCGATCGTCGCAGCCGTCGCGCTGGTCGCGGTATGGGCCGGCCTGTCGCCGCGACATGCAGTCGGCTGCGCTTCGCTCGCCACCCTCGCAACGATCCTGATCGCGCTCGGTCCGACCCTGCGGTTCGAGGCATTCCCGCGCTGGCCGTTGGTCATGCAGGCATTCTTGGCCGCAATCCTGATCGGATCGCTCGGCTCGATGCCGACGGAGCCCGCGACATGGCTCGCCGGCAAGATCGTGATCGCCGCGATTGCGACGGCAATCATCGGGTGGCGTGGAGATTTTCTGCTGCTGGCCCGCCGCGGCTAGTTCGTCGCGAGCCACGACGCCATCACACCGAGTGAACGGCTGAGCCATGGGACGAGGGGCTGCAGTTCCTGCACGGAACCGTTACGTCTTCTGGCCCAACCGAATGAGTCATGCCCCGGGATTCTACGGACACAACCAAAGCGGTCAAATCTATTAAATTGCTCGCCGACAAAAACGGCATCTGCCGGCTTCCTGTGCAGTCCGGTAGTGAAGACGGAGACTCGGGTAGGCTTCACTGGCCGCAACTCCGAGCACCACGACGCGTGTGGCACGCTCAAGCCGAAGCGTTCTCGCAAGGGCACGCGCACATATATTCAGCAGCGCAATTGGTGAAAATCACGAAAGCGCCTTCCTCACGTCATCCTGCCCCGGCATCGCATTCGTATTCTGCTGCAAAGAGCGAATCTGTTCCTGCACAAGGAACCCCACTTCGCTCGCGATTTGTAGCTTCTATTTTTATCTGAAATTCACACTCGACACAGAAGCTTGACCGCAAATCCCTGCGAGCAATTTTGTTCGCGCTGAAAAACTCGAGTGTGCAATGTCAGACCAGACCATCCTGTCCGCCAGCGGCTTCATCAACTCCATCGGCGTCAACACGCACGCCGGCTTCGGGTGGACCGGCTACAACAATCTCGCGCTGATGGTCGATGACCTCGAGTATCTCGGTGTCACCCATCTCCGCGACGCGATGGGGACCAGCCCGGCCGCGCAGCCCGTCGTCGACGGTCTAGCCGCTGCCGGCTACAAATTCGACTTCCTAGTGTCGTCCGCCCTGCCCCAGACAGGCACGGTCGGGCTGCAGAACTACATCGCCTCGCTCCAGAAATTCGTGACGAACCATGCGGGCAGCATCAGCGCCATCGAGGGGCTCAACGAAGCCAATCACCAGCCCTTCAGCTACAATGGCAGCTCGAGCCTCACGGCCGCGGCTCAGTTCCAGAGCGCGCTCTATCAGGCCGTCAATGCCAACGCCGCGCTCGGCAGCATCCCCGTCTACAATCTGTCACTGGCCTACAACGACCCGCAAGGCTACAGCCAGCTCGGCAACATGTCGGGCTCTGTCGACTACGCCAACGCCCACGCCTATGTCAGCACCAGCCTCAATCCGAGCAGCTCCATTGCGGCAACGCTGAGCGCCGTCATGGCGGCGGCGCCCGGCAAGCCCGTCGTCATCACGGAAACCGGCTACACCACGCAAGCCAACACCCAGTATCTCGGCGTCAACGAGACGGTGCAGGCCAAATCGATCCTGAACACGCTGACTGATGCCTACAAGGCCGGCGTCAGCGCGACTTATCTCTACGAACTGTTCGACCGTGACTCGTCCGCCGGCAATACCAATCCCGAAGCCAATTTCGGACTGTTCAACTCCGACGGGACGCCGAAGCTCGCCGCGACGGCCATTCACAACCTGACGACCATTCTGGCCGACGACGGCAAGGGCGGCCTGCAGCCGACTGATCCGTTGAACTACACCCTGAGCAACATGCCGGCCTCGGGCAACAGCATGGTGCTCGGCAAGAGCAACGGCGCTTACGAGCTCGTCGTGTGGGCTGAGCCGAAGCTCTGGAAGGACGCCAACGACACCGAGATCTCCAATCCGACCGAGACCGTCACGGTGAACCTCGGTGGCGTGCATCATTCGGTGAAGGTGTATGACACGTTGACGGGAACCACGGCGATCGCCAGCTACACCGACGTCAGCACGATCACCATCCCGGTCAGCGATCACCCGCTGATCATCGAGATCGACGCGCCCCCGACCACTTCGACTCCGCCGGACACCCGGACCAGCATCACCGGCACGGCTGCCGAGATCGTACCGCAACTGTCCGACCTGAGCGAGTCGACCGCGCTGCAGACCATCACGCTGACCGACTCCCACGTGCTGCCGGTCGCCTCGAAGGCGACCATGGACTACATGATCGCCCACTACGGCAACGCTCTCTCCAAGATCCAGGGCGGATACTCGTTTTCGGTGACGAATGCGGCCGCGACCTGGAGCAACACGAAGACCTATAGCGCCAGCGGAACGCTTCTGTCGAAATCGGATACCGGCCTGAATTCGAGTGGACAGCCGACCTCGACCACCGTCGCCTACACCGACGGCTCCAAGGACCTGATCAGCTACACCAATGGCGTGCAGACGAAATTCGTTCATGTCGGCACCGACGCAACCAGGACCACCGACACCTACAACACCACCGGAGTCCTCCTGAGCGAAGTCGTCCAGAAGTCCGACGGCTATTACTCCACCACGCTCTACACAAGCGGCGTGAAGACGGCCGCCTACGTCAAGAATGCCGACGGCTCGCAGGACAACTATACCTACGGCATCACCGGCAAGAGCTTCACCACCCAGGTTCAGCATCTCGATGCGTCCGGGAAGGTCACCTCGGTGACACGCAGCCATGCCGACGGCTCGCTGGATTCGACACAAGTCTACAACAGCGACGGCAGCAGCGTGATCACCACCTATAGCGCCACGGGCGTCAAGCTGGTCGAGACGGCCTATCATGCCGATCACAGCAAGGACGTCTGGACCTACAACATCACGGGACAGAGCTACGCGACCGAGCACGACGTCTACAATTCGACTGGCTTCCTCACCAGCCTGACGCGGCTGCACGGCGACGGCAGCCTCGCCTTCAAGCTGGTCCAGACGCCTGACGGCACCAAGACGACCGATTGGTACAATGCCGCCGGCAGCCTCACCAGCGAAGTCGTGCAGAAGGCGGACGGCTATACCTCGACGACGGTCTACAGCAACGGCGTCAAGACCAACACCTATGTCAAGAATGCCGATGGCAGCCAGGACAATTACGCCTTTGGCATCACCGGCCAGAGCTACACCACGTTGATCCAGCACGTCGATCCGTCCGGCAAGGTCACCGCCGTGACCCGCAAGCATGCCGACGGCACGCTCGACTATACCCAGGTCATTAACAGCGACGGCAGCAGCGTCGTCACCAACTATGACGCTGCGGGAACGCGGACGAAGGAAACCGACTATCACGCCGATGGCAGCAAGGACGTTTTCCTCTTCAACATCACCGGCCAGACCTACACGACCGAGCACGACATCTACGATGCGACCGGCTTCCTCACCACGCTGATCCGCAAGCACGCCGACGGCAGCATGGCGTTCAAGCTGGTGCAGAGCGCCGATGGGACCAAGACCACGGACTGGTACGACGCCAACGGCGTCCTCACCAGCGAGGTGCTCCAGAAGCCGAGCGGCTACAGCGCGACCACGGTCTACACCAATGGCGTGAAGACGGCGGCTTACATCACCAACGCCGACATGAGTCACGACAACTATAGCTACAACATCACCGGCCAGAGCTACACTACGCAGTACCAGCACCTCGATCCGACCGGCCAAACGACGGAGGTGACCCGCTGGCACGCCGACGGCTCGCTCGACTACACTCAGGTCGTCAACGACGACGGCAGCAGCGTGGTCACCAACTACGATACGGCCGGCGTCAAGAAGACGGAGACCGACTACCACGCCGATGGGTCGAAGGACGTCTTCCAGTTCAACATCGTCGGGCAGACCTATACGAACGAGCACGACAGCTACGATTCGACCGGCTTCCTCACCGATATCGTTCGCACCCACGCCGACAACAGCCTGGCCTTCACGCTGGTGCAGAGCGCCGACGGCACCAAAACCTCCGACTGGTACGACGCCAACGGCGTCATCACCAGCGAGGTGACGACCAAGAGCGATGGTTACAGCTCCACGACCGTCTACAACAGCGGCGTGAAGAGCGCTGCCTATATCAAGAATGCGGATGGCACGTCGGACAACTGGAATTACAACATCACCGGGCAGTCCTACACCACCCAGCATCAACACCTCGATGCCTCGGGCAAGATGGTCGAGCTCACCCGGACCCACGCCGACGGCACCCTGGACTATACCCAGGTCATCCACGACGACGGCAGCAAGCTGACCGACATCTACAACAGCGCCGGCAACAAGACCCAGGAGATCGCCAACAACGCCGACGGATCGAAGGACGTCTTCCTGTTCAACTTCAACGGACAGACCGGCACCACGCAGCACGAGAATTACAACTCCGCCAGCGCACTCCAATTCTTCGATCAGACCAAGACCGACGGCACCCACAACGTCACGGCCGTCGCCAGCGGCGTAACGATCCACGGCGGCGCCGGCAACGACGTATTCTCGGCGGCACCCAGCGCAACAACGGTGGCTTACGATCACGGCCAGGACCAGATCCTCAATTTCCAGGCCGGCGATGGCGCAACTCACGACGTGGTCCAGATCTCGAAGCTGCTCGCCGCGGACTACAGTCACCTGCAAATGACGCAGTCCGGCACGAACGCGCTCATCACGTTCTCGGCCAATGATTCGATCCTGCTGAAGAACGTCTATGTCTCCAGCCTGACGAGCCACGACTTCTTGTTCGTCTGAGCCCGACGAAATACTGCCCAGACGCGCGCCACGTCGCTGGGGGCCGGGACCATGCAGGGGTCCCGGCCCCCAGTTCTTTATCGGGCGCCTGCCTCATCGATGAGCAGAGAGCCGATTGCCATCCGCAATTGGAGGGGCCCCATGAATTCTGACGACTTGCCGTGATTGCGCCGCATCGGCCCGCGCGCTTGCGAACTTGCGTCACAATTCGCCTCTAGAAGAAACACGAACCGCGCAAGGACTCCGAGGCCCGATGCAAGCCAGTGAAGCAAGACGTTTTGTCGTTCTCGACTTCTACCGCTTCGTCGCCGCGCTCGGGGTCTTCATCTTCCACCTGAAGCTGATCGACACGGGCATTTCGCCGGCCTGGAACGGGTCCTACGGCCTGTTCGTGGACATGTTCTTCATCCTGTCCGGCTTCGTGATCTCCTACTCCTATCCGTCCGATGCGCGCGGCATGCGCGCCTATTCCCGTTTCATGATCCGCCGCATCGCGCGGATCTATCCGCTGCACCTGCTCAGCCTGCTCATCTTCGTGGTGCTGATCGGCGTCGGCCTGGAGCGCACGGCGCGGTCGACCCCGCTGGACTTCCTGTATAACGTGCTGCTGCTGCAGGCCTGGGGCGTCACCGATCACCTCAGCTTCAACTCGCCATCCTGGTCGATCAGCGCGGAATTCTTCTGCTATCTGATCTTCCCGCTCTTGATGCTGTTCGCGCGCAAGCTGCATCCCCTTGCGTTGGCCGCAATCGTCGCGGCGTTGTATCTGGTCCTGGCGCACGGACATTTGCCGATCTGGCAGGAGCGGTCGCAGATGTACGGGGCCAATTACGATTACGGCATGCTCCGTGCGCTGCCGAGCTTCCTGAACGGCATCCTGCTCGCGATCCTGTTCCGGTTGTCTCAGCCCTACCGGCAGAAACGTGTGGTGTTCGCCGGCATCGCCATGTTCGGCATCTCCGTGCTCGTCCTCAACGTTTTCGCCAAGCCGGACCTTGCCATTCTGCTGTTCTCCTGCGCCATTCTGCTGACCGCAGTCGGCGAAAGCGCCTTCGCCGAGTTCCCCGGCGCCCGCCTGCTTGGACGGCTCGGCAACACCTCATATGCAATCTACATGCTGCACGATGCCGTTTTGATTGCCGTGTTCAAGCCGCTATGGACCTGGCTCGGATTGCGCCCGGATCAGTTCGGCCTCTTCGCCCTTGCCTGCTGCGTGGTGCTGACGCTCGTCGCAGACCGCACCTACGCCTATTTCGAGAATCCCGCGCGGCGCCTGCTCAATCGCTTGGCCGACACCGCGCCGGTATCCCCCCGCAAGGTCCGGCCGGTGACGGCCGAGACGTCCATGCGCTTCGAGAACACGGAGCGGGCGGTCAACTGACGCCCCTCCGGAAGCATCTAGGGTTCAGGGTTCTCAGGCGACCTTGCCGCCAGCCTCCGGCACGATCCGCATCGCACCATTGTCCAGCAACGGAGCGACGTTGGCGCGAGATAGCTCCATGACATCGGGCAGCATCTGACGGACCTGCTCGCCGGCGGCTTCGTAGGTGCCAAGGAAGTGCAGCAGAAACGCCTCGAAGCTCTCCCCGACAAGGAACTGGGCCGGCGAGAGCAACAGCGACTCGCTGATGCCGAAATGCGCGAACAGGCCCTGGAACTTGTCCTGGTAGGTGATCGCCGCCACCGGCGTGCCCTGTCCGAGGGCAGCAATCGCCAGGTGCATACGGCCGGTGATCACGCCGTCGACCAGTCCGACAACGGCCTTGATCTCGCCCGCCGACAGAACCTGGTCGACATGATGCACGTGCTCCCCAAGCGCGGGCTGAAGCCGGGCGGCCAGCGGCCGCAGGCAATTGTCATCGGCAATTCCGGGGCGGTAATCATGCGCCAGCAACAGCCAACTTGCATTGTGCTGCCGCGACAGGCGCGCCATGGCATCCGCCGCAAGCTCTATCATCCGCTCCAGCTTGGCCGGCTCCGGCTTCTTGAACAGCATCGGGTGGATGTTGAAGACGAAGACCTTGCGACCCTGCGCGCGCTGCCGTTCGACCGCGGCCGCGATCCGCTTCACTGCGCCAGTGTCGGCGCGCGGCGTCAGCATGAACGCAGAGTCGGCGACGAGACGCGCGCGCTTGCGGGCGAAATCGTCGAAACGCTGAAGCGATATCGCATCGCGCAGGTTCAGGACCACGCCCGGATCGAGCAGCCGGAACACTTCGCGCAGCGCCTTCGCCGGACGGGAGTTGAAGCTGAAGCCGAGCACGCTGACCTTGGCGCCAAATCCCGCCATCAGGTCGGCAACGAGCAGCATGCGCGCCGCATCCACCGGCGAATAATAGCCGTCGAGCACATCGGCCCCCAGCACCACGCCGAAATCCGGACGGGTGATCGAAAGTTCCTGCGCGACCGTCTCGTAGGAAAACGGCTGTCGCCAGATCTCAAGCGGCCTGAAGCCCATCGCGCGAACATCCGCGCTCGCCGCGCTGGTGGCGGTGACGATGTAAGTTTCGAGGTCGGGATAGACCCGTTTCAGCTCGCCGACGGTGGCTTCGATCATCGCTTCGTCGCCGCGTGACTGATGGATGCTCCAGGGATCCGACGGCAACAGGACGAGCCGGCGCGGATTGTTGCTCGGCGCCGCATTGACGCCGACGTCCTTCCGGGCAATCTGCCACCTGCGCAGCTCGAGGAGATCGACCGCGAGGGGCGTGTTCTTTGCGCTGTTGAGCCAGCCTCGGAGATGCCTGCGAACCGGCACCGGGATCAATTGCTTCAAATCGTCCTCCTCGTCTTCATCAAGCGGTCGCACCGCGCTTCACGACGAAATCGATCAGCGAGAACAGCTGCTTCCGCCAGAACAGCAGAATACTCATCAGATAGGTCGCGCCGAAACACGACGACAGCAGCCCCATCCGCAAATACGGGTTGATATCCGGCGTCGCATGGCGGCACAGCACGACCGCGCCGTAAGCCAGCACGATGGCGCAAAGGCAGCCCGCAATCGGACGCAGGAACTGGCTCCAGCTCAGGCCCAGCAGCCGCAGCGCCAGCGCGAATGTCACGGGAGTCACCACAAGCTGCGCGAAAGCGAAAATTGTCGCCAGCTGACCGATATCGCGCGAGGGAAGCAGGAACATTGCGGGCACGACCGCGCAGAATTTGAGGATGTTCAGCGCGAATACGTAGTTCGGCTTGCCCAGGGCGCCGAAATAGGCGCTGTTGACGAATTGCACCGTCTGAATCGCGCCGATGAGCATCAGCGGCCTCATCACCGCTTCGCTTCCGCTCCACTTCGCGCCGAACAGCAGCAGCGAAAACTCCGGCGCGATCGCCGCAAGCAGCACGAAGATGGGAGAGCCGACCAGCGCGCCGAGACTGACGCTACGTAAGTAGGCACCGGCGATACGGTCGCGCTCGTGAGCGATCTTGGACAGCGCGCTCAGCGCGACGTCCATGACGGCCTGGGTGAGCAGCTGCATCAGGATGATGTAGACCCGCGCACCGACGGTGTAGATGCCGAGCGCGGCGACGCCATAGAGCGTCAGGATGATCATGTCGATCGTGCGAACGATGGCGAAATCCAGCAGCCTGTTCAGCACGACATGGACGCTATAGCCGGAGAGCTCGCGAAAGCTTCCGGAATCGTAGCCCCGCATCGGCAGCCATCGCGGCTGGCTCCAGAGCCACAAGCCGCTGATCGCACTCTGAACGACCACCTGGATCACGAGGCTGAGAGCGCCGAACCCGGCATAGGCGCAGGCGATTCCCACGATGCCGGAGATGGCGGTCGCCACCATGGTCCTGACTGCGAGCACCCGAAAATCCATCTGGCGCTTGTAAAGCGCCTCCTGGAACAAGGTGGCGGTGCCGATCGGAAGGGAGAGAGACGCGGCCGTCAACAGCGGCGCGAGCCCCTTCACGTCGAGCCAACGCTCGATATCCGTCGCAAGGAAGGCGATCAGAATCGCCAGAAGCGTCGAAGCGGCGAAGGAGCAGAAGAAGGGCAGCGTCACATCGGCCGGCTCGAGCGTGCGCCGCTGGATCAGCGCGTCGCCGAAGCCGAATTCGGCGATCGAGCTCAAGAGCAGCAGGATGAAGGCGACGAGCGCTGCAAGACCGAAATCCGCGGGATCGAGCAGCCGGGCCAGAACCAGGAACAGGACGAACGACAGCGCCCGGCCGCCCCAATTCTGTGCAAGCGACCAGAACAAGGCAACCACGACCTGATGTTGTTTGCCCTGCGTGACGTTCATCAACAATTCGACCCAATTCCGACAGATCCAACCACAATCGCAGGCTAGACGACGTGGCACGATGCTGCCGCGACGTCACCATCTCCGATCGCGGCGGAGTACTGATTGCTCGCTACATTACGACGGAGTGATGGCAATCAGATGAGTGCCGTCACGTTTCCCATTTAGAGTGGAAGTGAGTTCAAATCGTGGACTACACTCCAATCAACCTTTGCGAAGTGATGCAAAATGGATGCCTTGATGAATTCGCCTGCTCAGCGTTCTCTGCGTAACTCCAGGCGCTTGCGTGTGGCGATCTACGCACCGCATTTTGCGGAATATTCCTATCGGCTGGCATCTGGTTTGGCGCATCATTGCGACGTCCGCCTCGTGCTCAACGCCAAGGACGCAAATCAGCAATGGGAACTGGCCGATATCGCCGTGGCGGCGCCCTTCGAAACACGCATCCGCGACCTGAGCCTGCGCCGCGGCGGCGCAATCGGCATCCCCGCGTCCTTCTTCGACATAATATCGTTTCGTCCGGACGTGATTCATTGTCACGAAGTTCCGGAGATCTACACATCCAAGCTGATCCAGCTGCTTCGTCCGCTTGGCATTCCCCTGGTGCTGACCGTTCACGATGCGATTCCGCATTCGGAAGGCGGCTCCGGCACCTCGGCGCGTGAAGATGCCTGGCGCGGGCGCATGCGCGCCGCCGCATCGGTGGTCACGACGCACGGTGAAAGCTGTATTGCCGATTTTCGCCGCGCCTCGCCCGACTTCAAAGGCGAGACGATCTCCAGCATGCACGGCGTGCTCATGGTTCCGCCAGCCAAGGGCACGCTCAGCGAGCCGGAATCCGCGCGAATCCTGTTCTTTGGACGGATGTGGGCCTACAAGGGCCTGGACGTCTTCATCGATGCGATCGACATACTGACTCAGCGCGGCATGGCGCATGAAGCGATCGTCGCCGGCCGCGGCCCCGAGATGACACGGCTCGGCGCGCGGATGGAAGCGATGCCGACCGTCAAGACCATCAACGCCTATATCTCGCCTGCGGAGACCGGACGGCTGTTTCAATCCGCCACCGTGGTCGCCCTGCCCTATAAGGATGCAACGCAAAGCGGCGTGCTTGCATCCGCTTACGGCAACTCTCGTCCCGTCGTTGCCAGTGCCACCGGCGGCATTCCCGACGTCGTAGCCGACGGCGTCAACGGGCTGCTGGTTCCTCCCGGCGATGCCACGGCGCTGGCCGACGCACTCGAACGCGTGCTGACCTCGAAGCCTCTTGCCGCGACATTGACCGAAGGCGCACGGCAAACCGCGGCCGGCCTCCTGAACTGGGACCGCATTGCCGAGCAGCTACTCGGGTCCTATCACCGGCTCGCCGGCCGGACCGTGAGCTGACCGCGACAGGCGTCCTCTCAAACCGATTGCTCGATCTGCCGTCGGAAGAACATGCCGCGGATCGCGCCGTCCAACAGGCGCCGCAGCCTGACCTCGATCAGCTCATAGCTGATCGCGCTCGCGACCAACGACATCACCAGCCCGAGCACGATGAAGGCGGCCCACAGCAGCCAGCGGTCAACGCCGGCAGCGACTAGCTTCAGGCCGATCACCTGCAAGGGGAACAGCACGAAGGGATGCACGAGATAGAGGCTGTAGCTGATCTTGCCGACATATTGCAGGGCCGGCGCACTCAGAACCTTCCCGAAGCCTGATTCCGGAGCGAGCACCATGCCGAACAGCAGGAAACCGGGAATGAGCCCCACGAAGGGGTGAAACAGCACGAGGCTCGCATAGAGGGCGGCCCCGCACACGAGACCCGCGAGCAGCCCAACACGTCCGGGAATGGAGATGCGAAATCCGGTCGCGCTGAACAGCATGCCGATGCAGAAGAACGCGGTGATCGGCCAGTGCATCAGGCACGCCAGGCCCAGCAGGATCAGGGGCGCCGCCAGCAGCCTGCCCCCGGCGCGCCACATCGAGAATGTCAGCGCAAACCAGATGTAGAATGCCCACTCATAGGTCAGCGTCCAGGCATTCTGCTGAGCAATGGGCAGGCCGAGCGCGTCCTGCACGAAGAGCAGGTTGGCCGCAAAGATTGCGAGATAGCTGGTCAGATCGATCCCGCGGAAGAACTTGTAGGCCACGATCGGCCCGATTGCGAACAGCGCGAGATGCAGGACGACGAACACCGGCATGATGCGCAGGACGCGATCGAAAAAGAACCGCGGCAACGACCCGTGCCGCACCAGGCTCGCCGGGATCAGGAAGCCGCTGATCATGAAGAACAGCTCGACACCGTGACCACCAACATTGATCACCGATTGCAGCCAGAGCCAGAGCGGCGGCAGGAAGCCGGGATCCGGGATGTCGTACATGCCTGCTTTCGGCATGTCGTAGAAATGATCCATCAGCACGCTCAGCGCCGCGATGGCGCGAAGCCCCTGGACCGACGGAACGAACGATCCGTCGTAGGCTGCGCCCCGCTGCTGCGGTGTCCTGATCACTCTGCGGCACCCTGGGTACTGAGCGCAGGCTCGATAACCACGGTCTTCCGCCGCGTCGAGCGGAACCTGTGCCCGAAGGCAATGCTGGGCTTCTCGACGAACGCAAATGTCATCCAGCTGACGAGGATCGACAACGCCAGGATCATGACCAGGAAGACCGACCATCCCAGCGGCCCATCACCGAACCAGACGAGGCGGTGGATGAAGACGATCACGAACGGCGACATCAGGTAGACCGAATAGCTGATCACGCCGACGAACGCCATCGGGCGCCACGCCATCCTCTCGCCGAACACGGCGAAGCCGATGAAGACCAGCGCCGCGCAGACATAGGCCGATCCGATCGAATAGCTGTAGAAGAAGTTCTCGTGATACACGCCCCCGAACCGCCGGTCCGACAGGGTGGCGGCGAAGATCGCATACAACAGCGTGCAGACGGCCACATGGGTCCATCGCAGCTTTCCGCCGATGACGGTGTCGCGGATGATCTTGCCCAGGAACATCGCCGACAGGTTTAGCCCGACCTCCATCACCGAGGAGACCGCCCTGTTCTCAACGAAGACGGCAGCGGTGGTTCCGACCAGCGCGGCCGCAACGACGATGGTGACCGCGGTGAAGCGCCGGTTCAGCAGCCCCATCGCAAAGAGAATGGTGCATCCGACATAGAACAGCAGCTCGATCGCCAGCGTCCAGTAGAAGACCCAGAGGTTCGGGACGTTCACGAAGGTCTGCAACATCGTCACATTCGCGGCGACCTGCCCCAGCGGATAGATCTTCGACTCCAGCAGCTGCATCGTCACGAGCCCGACCACGAGCGAGGTCCAGTAGGCCGGGTAGAGCCGGAAGAAGCGGCTGATCGTAAAATCCCGCACCGGCGTGGCGCTGTCCGGGAAGCTGAACGGAATGACGAAGCCGCTGACGAAGAAGAACAACACCACACCGAACCGGCCGAAGTTCATGTAGTAGCCGAACACATCATGGATGGGCCAGTAATAGGCACCTGTCGGGTGCTTTTCGACGATCACCTCGAACACATGCTGAACCAGGACCGACAACACGGCAATGCCGCGCAACGTGTCGATGAATGCGAGCCGTTTATGCATTGTTCGTTCTCACCTGCTTCCGCTCGCCGCCGCATCCGGGCGGAAGCCTTCCAATGACGGCATCGGCGGCCGCATGACAATTGGCACGGCGTCGCCTGCCCGTGCGGAGGCCGTACGCCGCGAGAACACTTCGCTGAAACTCAATGCGATGATCAGGAGGCCAGACGCGGGGCCGTAGTTCAGCACCGTGATCGTGAACAGGTTCACGACGAAGAGCAGCGTCAGCTTGTAGACGTCGGTCGCACCGAAAGTCGCCCGAAACACCATCACCATGAACGCCGCGAACGGGAGTCCGAACATCAGGTACGTGCCGATGTAGAAATTGTCGACCGGCACCCAGAAGTGGGCGAGCGGTGAGAACAGCTTTTGCGGATAGTTGAAGCAACCCGCCCCGCAGCCGGTCACCAGACCGATCGGCATGAGCTGGTTCATGTAAACGAACGGCAACTGCCAGCTATTGTTGATGCGATCGACGATGCTGAACAAGGTCGAATGCGGCACGGCTGCGGTGCCCGAAGCAACCACGATCATGAAGAACGGAACCAGGATCGAGGCAAACGACCACAGCGCGATGGTCCGGATCGCGGGGAAGCGCGATTTCTCCGGCAGCATTCGCACGAACACCAGCAGAACCAGATAGAGCACGAGGACGATCATGGTCGTCTTGCTCGTGGTCAGCTTGATGGCATAGATCGCGATGGAGCCGAATATGAGGCACCACGTGGTGCTCATGCGAATAGACGTGATCGCGAACGACACAAGGATGAAGAAGGCAGCCATGGTGTTGTCGGCCGCAAAGCCCATGAGGCGCTGGTCGTCGCCGCCATAAGCCCACCACAACCGGCCCGCCTCGCGTACGGCGCCGAAGGACTCGTATTTGTAGCCCACCCAGGGCATTAGGTAGAATTTCGTCAGGAAAACGCCGATAACCGAGAGATAGAAGGTCACTGCGATGACCGACAGCAGCTTCCGGTACGAGCCGAGGCTGGAATCGCAGAAGCAGAATCCGACGAACACCGGCAACATCATCTTGAATGACGAGATCGCAGCGTTCATCGTTCCCATAAAGAAGTAGCCGAGCACAAGCGACAGAATGATCTGGACCAGCACCAACAGCGCCAGGGTGCTGCGATTGCGCAGAACGCAATGCACGAAGAACTGGGCCAGGCACAGAAGCGCAACGCCGTCAGGCAGGTACCAGAGCGGATCCACGTGATAGATGCTGGTGTAATAGCGGATCACGCCGCCAAAGGCGTCGCGGACCAGATAGACCCCGAGCGCGATCGCCTCGATGTTGAGGCTGATCAGCGTGATTCTGGGCCGTTGCAGCGCTAGCATCGTCATGTCGGGCTCAGTTCGTCAGTCGCGCGGGGGACGCCGAGAAATCGGACCGGCTTCCAAGGGCGTTCCGCATCAGCCTGCCGCCGGGGATTTCGACGTAGCGATAGGTGAAGTGGGACACCGCCAGCACGGCGGTCAATGAGACCACGAGATTCAGCGTGGCCGGCAGACCAGCGAAGACGGAATCGAGAGCGGCGATCCGCCCTGCCCCGAGCGCCCGCACGAAATATTCGGCCAGGAGCACCACGAGCGCGTGCACCATATAGATCGAGTAGGAACGTTTCCCGAGCCAGACCAGCGGCTTGGCCACCAGCATCCGCGGCACCAGCAGCGCATCGGGAAAAGCCAGTAAACTGCCGAGGAAGATTGCGAACGTCACGGGCGCGAGGAAGGTTGACGCAGGACTGGTCTCCGCCAGTGACACCAGGACGATGCTGGCTATCATGGCGACGAATTGCAGCATGCCCTGCGCGGCAGGACCCGGCTTGACCGGCAGGCGATCAACGATCCTGACCGTCAGCACGCCCAGAAAGAAGCTCACGAAGCAGCGCACGATGCCGAAGTCGGTCTGAAGCCCGAGGCTCCTCTTGTCGAGCACGAAGATGATGAAGACCAGACTTCCGACCGCAAGCGCGCCGCAGAGGACGTAGAACCACAACAGGGAACGCATGCGCTGGGCAAAGAGGACAATCAGGCCGAACACGAGATAGGTGTAGAACTCGACACTGATGCTCCAGCTCGGCGCGTTCCAGCTGAGATAGTCGATAAACCCCATGGAATGCAGCAGCAGGACGTTGAGAACGAAGGAATAGGCATTGTTCACTTCGAACGCCGCCGGCGCGGCCACAACGACACCCGCCATGACCAGACTGATTCGCAGGAGGCGAAACAACAGATTTGCCATCAGCATGACGATGTGCAGCGGATAGACCCGCGCCAGGCGCCGCACCATGAACTCGCGCAGCGAGAAACGCCCGAAGTCGCTCTCGACGTAGCTGAGCGACATCACGATCCCGCTGAGAACAAAGAACAGATCGACCAGCAGCCAGGAACTCCTGAAGAACGAGCAGTTGATCCACGCATTGTGCGGGAACGCCGCGAGGAACGTCGGCATCAGCAGGAGATGGTGAATCACCACCGATGTCGCGGCGATACCCCGGATGCTGTCGAGCGCCAGGACATGCGCCTTCTCACGATGAACCAACTCCGTCACATCAACATTCCCAGCTATTGCACCGCAGCAGTGTGTATCAGGACTTGGCGCGTGTTCAATCTCTGCGATCGCGGACTCGCATTCGACGCATGACGATCGACGATAATTTCAACGCTCGCAGTTCATTCGGACATGCGAGCGTCAAGTTCACGCCACTTTTTGCCTGAGACCGCCGTCGCATCGGCGCGCAAATCAAATCAAGCGATGATGATCGCGAGAATTTGCGCGTAAAGTTTGCGCGAAATTCGGCGCTGCTGCGATTAAGACAACCGCGATCTTCGCATGCTGACGTCCTGCTGATAATTTTTCGCGGGCGGGAACTAATGAGTAGCTGACGACTTGTGTCGGTTTTGCGACGTTCGCTTGCGACGCCTCAGCGCAAACGCCTCTTATGTTTTCAAGTTGCAACATTCCTAGGCGCGAGCATGCCGATCTCGCATGCATTGCATATCCTCATTTTGCAACCGATCGAAAATCAGGCAATGCACCCGTCGTCGCCGCCCACACACTCAGCTTTTGCGTCGCACAAAAATTGACACAGTTACCTGCCAAGTTTCACCTGTTCTCCTATTGCAACAGGGAGGAAGGGACACGGATGGGCTGCGGACTACCACGTCGTCATGCAATGCCACGAAGGCTACTGATCGTCTTGGCAGCTTCTGCCTTGATCGTGTCGAGCGTCGATGCTTGCCGCGCTCAGTGCGTCGAATTTTCAGATCGTGCCTCGCAGCTCGAACTCGACACGTTCGTGAAATCGCCCTCCTCGCTTCTGGAGCGGCTCCGCAATGACAAGGAGAAGCTGAGATTTCGGCTCGCCACCTACATCGCCACGACCCCGTCGGTGTTGCCGTCCGTGCAGACACTCATCTCTGCCTCGGCTTCGACCGATCGTTCCGCCATCGGCGCCGCCCTGAGGATTGCGGAAGGACGGTGCACGTCGACGAAGCCGGACGCCGCGCGCAAGATCAGGGATTTCGCGCAACGGATCGGTGATCTCAACGTGCAAGCGGGCTATTCCGCCGCAGGTGAGGACGCCTCAGGCGCCCAGGCTCAATCGCAAGACAAGAGCCCGGCGCAACCGTCCCGAGGCGGGGCCCTGCTCGACGGCGAATTTAAAACCAAGCTGGCCAACCCCTTCAAGCCCGTCCCCCTTCCGAACTGATCAGCGATCGTCAAAAGGCAGCGAATTAGCAAATGTATCAGCCTAGAGAACATTTCCAGTCGGGACACCGATTCGGCATCGAATTCGGCGGAGCAGTCCTCAGCTTCGAGCGCGTGGCCGACGTGCTGCGCCGGCAGTGGCCGATCATCGCGGCGTGCACCGGCGCTGCGCTGGCCCTGGTGATGGTCTACCTGGTCATGGCGCAACCGATGTATACGGCGAATGCCCGTATCATGATGGATACGCGTCAGGCGCAGGTGCTGGACAAGGACAGCAACGCCAACAGCGCCCTCATCGATACCGGCTACGTCGACAGCCAGGTCGAGGTCATCAATTCGGACGACCTGATTCTCTCGGTCGTCCGTCGCCTGAAGCTGACGGACGATCCGGAATTCAATGGCTCCGATCCGGGCCTGCTGTCCATCGTCCTCGGCAAGGTCATGTCGCTGTTCAGCTCCGGCGAAGCCGCGTCCCAGGAGCGTCTCGAGCACGCCGTGGTGGAGCAGGTTCAGAAGAACCTGAGAACGGAACGCGTCCTGACGACGTATGTCTTGTCGATGAACTATCGCTCGCGGAGCCCTGACAAGGCGGCCAAGATCGTCAACGCCATCGCCAATGCCTATCTCGTCGGCGCGCTGGAAGCCAAATATCAGTCCACCAAGCGGGCAACCGAATGGCTGCAGCAGCGCAGCTTCGAGCTGAGCGAGCAGGCAACCGCCAGCGACCGCGCCGTGCAGACCTTCAAGGCCGAAAACAACATCGTCGGGACCAGCCGCGGCCTGATGTCCGAGCAGCAATTGTCGGACCTCAACACCCAGCTGGTTCAAGCGCGGGCGTCGACGGCCGAAGCCAAGGCCCGGCTCGACCGGATCAACGCGATTTCAGACCAGGACGTCGCACAATCGACGGTGACCGATGCTCTCAACAACTCGGTCATTACGCGCCTGCGCGCGCAATATCTGGACCTCCAGGCCCAGTATGCCGACTGGTCGAGGCGCTATGGAAAGCAACATCTTGCGGCGGTCAATCTGGCCAACAAGATGGAGGAGCTGCGCAAGAACATCGCCGACGAGCTGCATCGGATCGGCGATGCCTACCGCAGCGACTATGAGATCGCAAAGAGCCGGGAAGCCTCGCTCGAGAAGAACGTGAAGGAGCTCGTCGCCCAGGCCGGCGATACCGGCCAGGCCGCGGTCAAGCTGCGCGATCTCGAAAGCGCCGCGGACACCTACCGCAACCTGTACAACAGCTTCCTCGAGAAGCTGCAGAGCGCGACGCAGAATCAGAGCTTTCCGCTTAGCGAGGCGCGCCTGATCAGCACGGCCACCAAGCCGGATCGCAAGAGCTCGCCGCGCACGGTGCTGGCGCTCGTCGGTGGCCTGGTGGGCGGCCTGTGCCTCGGCTTCGGCGTCGCATTCGGGCGAGAGCTGCTCAGCGACGTCTTGCGGACCCCCGCCGAGGTCGAGGATGAGCTCGGCGTGAAGTGCCTCGGAGTGCTGCCGGACATTCGTCCGCCAACGACGACCGGCGCGTTGCTTTCGACGTCAGCCAAGACAGCCTCACCCGATCTGTCCCGCTACGTCGTCGATCATCCATTCTCGCGGTTCGCCGAGACGTTGCGCAACATCAAGGTGTCGATCGATGTTGCGCGCCTGACCCGCGAGATCAAGGTGATCGGCATCGTGTCTTCGCTTCCGAAGGAAGGAAAGACGACGGTGGCGGCCAACTTCGCACAGTTGATCGCCCTTACCGGCCATCGCACGGTCCTGATCGACGGCGATCTGCACACGCGCTCGCTGACCCGAGAGCTCGCGCCCAACGCCAAGAGCGGCCTGGTGGAGGCCCTCAGCGACCCGGCGAGCCTCGGCTACCATGTGCAGCGAAGCAAGGAAACGGGCCTGGACTTCCTGCCCTCTGTCGTAGCTTCCCGCATGGTCAATTCGGCCGACGTCATCGGATCGAAGGCGATGGCCGAACTGCTCAAGGTGCTGAGAGAGCACTATGAGTACATCGTGATTGACCTTGCCCCGGTGATGCCGGTGGCGGATTCGAAGGCTGTCAGCCTCCTGATCGACGCCATGGTCTACGTGATCGAATGGGGGCAGACGACACGAAGCGCTCTTCAGGAGTCGGTTTCCGGGTCGGAAGTCCTTCAGAAGAAACTGCTCGGCGCCGTGCTCAACCGCGCCAACCCGAAGATGCTCAAGCGCATCGAGGCGTACAAGGGCAAGCACCACAACAGCTACTACGTCGAGCATGCCTAGAGGCGCCGCGGCGCCGCGCTCAGCCGAGCCGTAACGACCTCGGGCCCGCTGCCATATTGGCAGCGGGCCTTTTTCGCGTCTTGCGGAACTGTCGCTGGAAGGCGATCGAATGCACCTTCGCGCACGAGCGCGGGGATTGCGCCAAGCCCAGCGGACTCCTCAGGCCTCCGTATTCGTCCGGAATCCACAACTTGCAGTTATTGCTCTAGCCAAAAGCAAGGATTGACGAAGGCGGTGGTCGCTAGGACAGTGCGCCAATTGGCAATCATCTCTCGATAAGATGAGACAATCCGGTCCTCGATGCTTCAAAATGCCGAAACTTTGGGCATCTTTCCTTCTGGGTTCCCTGAGGCTAACTTCGGCTCATATTTGTAGTTCTTTTCCGGTGGGCTCGGAATGCTGATCGTCCTGACGATTTTGACTATTTGGGTTCTGCTCAACATCCTGTTCGTGTTGATCGTGGTTCCCCCGCGCAAGCCGCGTCGGCAGCCGATGGCGACGACGCTATCACCGGCCCCTGTCGACCCCAGCCAACGAGACATCGAGCAGGACGAATCCTTCTCGATCCGTCATGTCATCGTCTCGGTAGCGATGGGGGCATTCTTCGTGCTGGTGCCGCCGTTGCTCGCCCTGCGCGATGCGATCATGCGGCTCTTCGGCAGGTCGTCGCGGGATGGAACCTGATCCCTCAAGCCTGTGGCTCCAGATGGCCGGGAAGTTGAGCGGTTAGTACGCCTCCTGGAACATCACTGCGGATGCGGTGCGGGCCATGATCTTCAGATCGAGCCAGATACTCCAGTTGCTGACGTACCAGACGTCGTACTCGACCCGCTTCTCCATCAGGTCGATCGTCGGCGTTTCCCCTCTGAACCCGTTCACCTGCGCCCAGCCCGTCAGGCCCGGCTTCATGTGGTGCCGGTAGACGTATTTGCTGATGAGCTCGTCATAGTAATTGTCATGAGCCAGCGCGTGCGGACGCGGGCCAACCAGTGACATATCCCCGCGCAGCACATTCCAGAGCTGCGGCAGCTCGTCGATGCTGGTCATGCGAAGGAATCGTCCGATCTTTGTGACCCGGGCATCCCTCTTGGTTGCCTGCGTAACTGTCTCGCCGTTCTCACTGACGGTCATGGTTCGGAACTTCCATATCTCGAACGGCCTGCCGTTAAAGCCGCGCCGCGACTGCCGGAAGATGACGTTTCCCGGGGAGTCCAGCTTGATCAGAACGGCAACGGTCAGCAGCAGCGGCGTCAGCATTACCAGTGCGAACAGGGCCACGCCAACGTCGAGACAGCGCTTTTGCAACCGCTCGAGAATGGTGAGAGGCGGCCGCTGGATCTCAACCGCGACGGTTCCACTGACCGGCAGGAAGGGACGGGCCACCAGATCAGCGACTGGATCATCCGGCAGCAGGCGTATGGGCTGTGGGACGGCGCGCAAATGGTGTCCCAGCTTGCGGAGCATCGGCAATTCATTCCAGTCGATCGCAAGCAGATATTCGTCGACATCGGCCGAGCGCGATTGACGGATCACGTCGCGAATCTGCCGCTCCCATTGGCCGTCATCCCGATCGGCGCCGAGCACGAAATGGCGCGTGACATCGAAGCCATTCCTTCGCAGGTCCTTGAAGCGGCTTGAGGTGAAATCGAGCGGCTTGAGGCTGAGCAGGATCACCTTGCGATCGACCAGGCGGCTTCTCGCAAAACTCGTGCCGAAAACCGCCTGCCAAGCGAAGCGGAGACTGATCAAGCCAAGTCCGCCGATCACGGCGAACACGATAACGGTGCCACGGGAGAGATTGTCCGTCGATTTCAGCAGGAATGCCGCAACTGCGAGGATCGTCAGTGACGTCAGCCAGATAAACACGGCCTTTCGCAGCTGCCAGACGATATTGAGCAGACGGTGCGTGGCGTAGACGTCCCGGAAATAGGCGACCGCGACGAACACCGCGCCGACAAACAACCCAGCCCCTACCGAAGCGCCATCGGGCGAAGCGACCGCGGCGCCGTATAGCAAGGCACCGGCGGCATAGCTCAACAAGATCACCAGAAAGTCGGCAGCCATGACGACGATCTGAAATGGCCTCTGAAGAGAGCTGCCGCGCGTCGATGACAGCGCGTGGGCGTTTTCAGAACCATAAGTTGCAACAGCCATTCGTACCTCTGTCAATCGAGAGAGTGTCTGACGCTCATCGTGATGCTGAAGACTCGTCAATTCCCCGCACGGAAAGTGTTGGTCGATCGCAGCGAGATTGTGGCGCTGCACGCAAAACTTTTGCGGCGCACGGATCATGCGCGATGTTGAAATGCGCAGCGAAATTCGACGCGCTGAAAAAGTCGTCACAGTGATGACATATGAGCGAACGCGTTGCCCTATTTTGAATCAAGTTCCACGTCCAGCGCGATGATTGTCGTCGCGCGAACGACTTGTCGCTCATCTTTCGGGCGATGCAATCCTCCGATCAAGCCAAACGAATCAGTTGCGAGAATTTCGACGGATTTCTATCTGGGCGTGCGCCGAGAGAATTGCCCCAGGCATGCAACTTTGCCGCACTCTCGCGTTCAGCGATGCATTCGTGCGGACCGATCGTTCGCGCCGCCCGCCGATAACAAGGTGGGCAAAAAATGCCGCCCTTCTTTTGGCGTGATCGCGCTGGAGAACAAGGACGCTCCCTCACCGAATTCACGTTGTTCGCGTTGGAAGCTCTCCGGTGCCGGCGACTTGGGGAAATTTTTCGACGACCCGATCGATTGAGCCCCATGATATCTCTCGCGCGACCACGCTCGCCCACCCCCAAGCCGCAATTGCCGGAGGGAGTTCGCATCTATGCGATCTCCGATATTCACGGGTGCGCCCATCTGCTCCAGCCTATGTTGCGGGTAATCGACGCCGACGTTGCCCGCAGCCGGCCGCGCTATGCGATCGAGGTCTTCATGGGTGACTACATCGATCGCGGCCCGGATACGCGCGCCACTCTCGACGTCCTGGTCGAACGGAGCCGCCGGGGCAACGCAGTTTTCCTCAAGGGAAACCACGAGGCATTTCTTGTGAGGGTGTTCGAAGATCCTGCGCTGTTCGAGGATTGGATTGCGGTGGGCGGGACCCAGACGTTGATGTCCTACGGGCTCGCCCCACCGGACCTGAAGCGCGACGAGCCGGCATCGATATTGCGCGATTTGATTCGGGCAATGCCCACCGAACATCTGGAATTCCTGGACAATTTGCGGCTGAGCTTCAGTTGTGGCGACTTCTTCTTCGTTCACGCCGGCGTTCGCCCGGGCGTTCCACTGGCTGAGCAGACGGAGCGCGATCTGCTCTGGATTCGCGAGGAGTTCCTGCGGAGCGAGGAACAATTCGGCAAGTATGTCGTGCATGGACATACGCCGGTCCGCAGTGCCGAATTCCTGGCAAACCGCGTCAACATCGACACCGGCGCCTATGCGACCGGTAACCTCACCCTGATGAGCATCCAGGGCAGCCGCATGCTCGCGGTGTGAGGTGGCGACGACCGCCTGCCACTGACGCGCGAGACGGCTTCGCAAGGATGGACTGGTTTATCCCCGGCTCCGGGTCAAATCCTAGTTGAGCAACGGCGGCTTCTCCAGTCGCGCACGGGTCTGCGCCATCCAGTCGCTCCAGGCTCGTTCGTGCTTGATGTAGAGTTCCACCCAACGCTCGCCGTGCTTCGCCTGACGGACGCGCGCCGCTTCGCCGATCAAGTCGGTGTCCGGCTTGTCCAGCGCTTCGAACTCGATGGTTTCCGAGATCGTCAGACCCACGAGCACGCGCTGTCCGGCGCCATCCACGATGTAACGTCGTGGAGCGTCCTTCTTAGGCTCGCTCATGTCATCATGCCCCGTCGCTTCAGTGTGTAGCTGGATGCCGACAACGAATTAGACGACATCTAAAAGGCCCGTCGGGCGTGACCGAACGTTGAGGTGGGTTGGGACGCCTGGTGTGAGGCGCCGTAGGATGCGTTCGCATCTCTTCGTTGGACGCGCCAAGCGCTCAGCGCGTATCCAAGGATAAGGCCAGCGCCGAAAATGGAAGCGGAGACAAACGTAGAAGTCATGGAGTCGCCCTGGATGGTCCGGCTCGCATCAAGAGCGAGCAGTGTGTCGACATCATGGTTCTTCAGGATTCATGGACGCCGAAAGATTGTTCAAGGCCCGATCCCTCGTGCGCATGAAGCACTCGTGCCAAGCCGGCCCTTGCCACATCTCGTCTCGATCGGCGACGATCACCAAATAGTCCGTGTAGCGACCACTCTCTATATATGTGTGAAGGACGCGTTCGCGGCCCGGCCCCGCATTTGGCCGAGCAGATGCGTCGAGCAGACCTCGGCCCACGACGAGGAATTTCGGGCAGATCGATCGAGCCGTGCCCTTGCAACCGTCCGTCAGCCGTCGCATTATTTCCCATCGCATTTCAGAGGGATTCAATCCAATGAACTTCCGCGCCCTTATTCCATCCATTGCCTTGGCCGCCCTTGGCCTCACCGTGACGGCCTCCGTCGCGCCGGCCGCCGAGCTCGCGCTTGCTCCGTCCCATCGGGCGGCCGCCGTCCAGGGCGGTGTTGTGCTGTGGGATGACGTTTACCCGCCAGCGATCTATGGTCCCCAGCTTCGCCCGGTCGAAGAAGTCGCAGCCATGAAGGCGCAGGCGCGGCCCGTATCCCAACGCTGGTGGGGATATTGGTACGTCCGGTAAGTTCGAAAGCGCTCGGCCGAGCCGAGCTAATCTGGACCAACAACTGCCGCCCCACCGGCCAACCGGAGGCGGCAGTTTTGTTTGAGACCCAAGCCGTCAGCCGCGGCCGCAAAGGCACCATGCGTTTGACCAGCAAGGTCTTATTGTTCCAGCTGCCCAAATACTGCGCGCTTCCCCGTCCGCTATGTCGTGGGCGTTGGACGGATTGGAGGCGCTCGCTGGGCCCGGGCCCCGAAGCCAGATGGACCGGGACCCTCCAAGGCCGAGGAGCCGCTAGGTTATCAAGAAGCTGCCATTGTGCAGCGTTCCCGTCGCATTCTGCAGGCTAACGTCCATGTCGCTCGCTCCGTCGCCATCAATATCGATCTGGAGGTAGTCGTTGCCCGGCCCGATATTCTGCAAGTGCGCCGAAGCCTGGTTGCCGCCGAGGAGCGTCGCACCTCCCACGTACTCGATGTGATCGCCGGCGACGCTGATGCCCGAGAACGTGAAGCTATCGTTGCCCGCATCGAAATTGTGAATGGTATCGGCAGCACCGGCGGCTGAATCCGCGATGCCGACGAAACGGAAGTTGTCATGGCCCGCGCTGGCGAAGATTTCATCCGCACCCGCGCCGGCAGTAATCGTCGTGTCACCTGACGTGTTGCCGATCGTGATCCGGTCGAAATTCGCGGCCGCATTGACGGTTTCGACGTTGGTCACGGTGACGTCGTAGACGTTCGCGTTGAAGTTTAGGGTGTCGTTGCCGTCGCCGAGATCGATCGCGTTCGCCGGGCTGCCCTGCAAGGTCAGAACGTCGTCCGACGAGCTGCCGTTGAGCAGATTCACGTTCCACAGATTGTCGAACGAATTGCTGCCTGCGGCGAGATTGAGGACATTAGCCGTTCCGTCCCCGAGATTGACCGACACCCCGGACACGGTGTTCAGCAGCGTGACCATGTCGTCCGACGGATTGAGATTGCCAGTGAAGTCACTGCCATTGAGGTTTTCGACGCCACTGATGCTGAGCGAATTGACGCCATTGGCCAGGGATACAAAGTCGTTTCCGTCGCCCAGATTGATGGCGATACCGGCGACGTTGTTCGTCAGGCTGAGCGAATTGTCGCCCGAATTGCCGTTGATGTGCTCGATACCCGTTGCGGCAAAGGAAGCGAAGTTTCCGTCGAGGACGATGGTATCGTCGCCATTGCTGAGGTTGATCGCGACGCCGTTGGCCGCTGCGATCGCGCCGGTGACGGTCAGGGTGTCGTCGTTGGCCGTTCCAAACACGTGATTGACATCGTAGATGTTCACGAACGAGTTCGCGCCAGCGGCTAGGTTCATCGTATTGTCGCCGTTGCCGAGGCTGATGTTCAGGCCCGTGACCGTCGTCGTCAACGTGAGCAGGTCGTTGACGCCGGGCGTCGCACCGAAATCGGAGCCGCTGATTCCCTCGACGCCGATCAGGCTGAGCGTGTTGGCGCCACCCGCGAGACTAAGCTGATCGTTGCCGCCGGCGAGGTTGACGATCAACCCGTCGGCATTCGCCGTGAGATTGACGAACTCGTCGTTGCCATTGCCGATCAGGTTCTCGACGCCAGAGAGATTGAGCGTGTAACCGTTGCCGAAAGTGTTGTTGAGCAGGACGGTGTCGCCCGTCCCCGCCCCCAAATTGAGAACGTGCCCGAAGATATTGGATCCGACGCGAAGATAATCGTCTCCGGCCGTTCCGATCACGGGCGCTACATTGGAGAACTGTTGCGTCGAGAGATCGATCGGACTTCCCAAATCGCCTGACGAGAGCAGCACGATGCCATCGCTGAACTGCAGCACCTCGACGTTGGTCAGGGTGTCGGTGCCGTCACCGTTTGCTGAATTGTTCTGAACCACAATCGCTCCGGGCATCGTGACGGTGTATTGCGATTGCGCACCCGAGAAGATCACCATGTCGGTACCGGCACCGCCATCGATCGTATCGTCGCCGCCCTGGCCGGTGATGCCATCATTTCCACCAGCGGCGTTGATCGTGTCGCCACCGCCGCCGCCGAAGAAGAACTCGTTATTCGAGCTGCCGGCCAGCGTGTCGACCTGGTTGGAACCCTGCACGCTGTTGACGCCGCCCGTGATGATGTCGGCGCCGGCCGCACCGCTCACCGTTCCCGCCGATAGGTCGACGGAAACGCCGCCGCCGCTCGCCTGGGAATACGAGACTCGCGTATTGCCGTTACCGGTGATGGTGTCGTTGCCGAGCAGACCTTCGAACAGGTTGAAGGTGCCGAACGATCCGGCCGAGGTCACGCCGGTGAAACCCGTGGCATTGTAAATGTCGTTCAGATTGCTGCCAGTCGCACTGTTGACGCCGACATAGCTGTCGGTGCCGATGGAGCTGCCCCCGGTCGCAGTTCCCGCCTGCAGGTTGACCGTCACCGCATCAACAGCGCTGGAATAGATGATGCGGGTGTTACCGTTTCCGGTGATCGTATCGTTGCCAGCCAGGCCTTCGAACTGGTTGAAATTGCCGTTGTTGCCGACGTTGTAAACGGAGCCATTCTGGAAGCCAACGGCGCCGAAATTCGTGGCCGTAAAGACATCGTTGAAAGTGGTGCCCTGGGCACCCTCGATCCCGTGGAACGTATCATTGCCGATCGAAGCGTCACCGGTCGCGGTGCCCGCCGTGAAGTCGATGGTAACAGAGCCGGTGGAGAAGTAGAGGTTGTTGTAGCTGATGACGTCGAAGCCACCGCGACCGTCGATGAAGTCGTCGCCGGCAAGGCCGGTGAACGTCTCCGTAGCCGTAGTGATGTTGCTGCCGCGGATGGTGTCGTTGAACATCGAAGCCATCACGGCGTTGACGCCGCTGAACGTATCGTTACCCGTCGATCCGTCACCACTTGCGGTTCCTGTGCCGGGCGTCGCGCCGGTTTGCAGGTCGACGACCACGGCCCCGGTCGCGTTGGTGAACGCAACACGCGTGTTGCCGTTACCGGTGATGCTGTCGTTGCCTGCCATGCCGATGAATTCATTGAATGTGCCGTTGGAACCGCCATTTTGGCTGGTTCCGCTGAAGCCGCCGGCATTGAAAACGTCCGCAGCGTTCGAGCCGCGCACCGATTCGACCGACCGAAGCGTGTCGGTGCCGACCGTCGCGGCATCGCCCGCTACGGTTCCCACGGCCAGCTGAACGTTGATCCCGCCGACCGCCGCCGGATCGAGCGCGTAGTCCGCCCGGTCGAAGCCGCCCCGGCCGTCGATGAAGTCGTCGCCGGCCCGGCCTTCGAAGATCTCCACGGTCCCGGGGCCGTTGGCGCTGCCGAGCAGTTGGTCGGCAAACCCTGAGCCGACAACTCCTCCGAACCCCGAGCCCACCAAGGTATCGGTGCCAACCGAACCGTCTCCGACCGCCGAATGGGCCGTCAAATCGACGGTCACACTACCCGTCGCGCTGGCGTAAGAGATGCGCGTCAGCAGCGCACCCAGGCTGTTCATCGCTCCCGTGATGCTGTCGTTCCCGCCGCGGCCTTCGAACTCGTTGAAGCCCACATTGGTGCCGGCGATGCCGGTATCACCCGCAAACCCGATCGCGTTGAACGTGTCGGCGTAGTCGCTGCCCACGATGCCTTCGACATTCGTCAGCGCATCGGTGCCGACGCCCGCACCGGTCACGGAGCCTGCCGCGAGATTCGCGGTAATGCCTCCCGTGGCCGCGACATAGTCGGCGCGGTCGAATCCGAGGCCGCCATCGAGCAGATCATTGCCATCGAGGCCCTTGAGGCGGTCGTTGCCCGCGAGACCACTCAGGCTGTCGGCGTAGGCGGTGCCGACCAGCGTATTCGCGCCGGCGTCACCGGTGAGGTGCACGCCCTGCCCCAGGATGAAGTCGGCAGCCGTGAGGGTCGACAACGTCACGTTCAGCAGCGTGAGCGTGCTGCCATTGCCGAAGTCGATGACCGTGTTCGACCCCTGCTGGGTGGCAAGCGCCTGAATGTCGGCAAGTGTCGAGACACCAGGGACACCCGTGAGGTCGATCTTGTCAGCGTCCGCCTGCAGGAAGTCGCCGATGACATCGGCGCCGCCGCCGGTGGCGTAGACAAAAATGTCTGCACCGGTCCCGCCGTTCAAGCCATCGTTGCCGGCGCCGCCGCTCAGCGCGTCATTGCCGCTGTTGCCGGACAGCTGGTCGTTGCCGTTGGAGCCGATGATCGTGTCGTTGAAGTTCGACCCGGAAACGTTGGTCACTCCCACAATAGTGTCGTGCCCGACCGATCCGTCGCCGTCCGCGGACCCGTTTGCGAGGTTGACCACCACGCCAGAGGTCGCATTCGCAAACTGCAACTGGGTGCTACCGTTGCCGGTGATGAGATCGTTGCCGGCAAAGCCTTGGAAGGAGTTGAAACCGACGAAGCCGGTCGCATCGTAAATGTCGGAAAAGTTGCTGCCGTAGACACTGTTGACACCGGCGAACGTGTCATGCCCGACCGACACGTCACCCGTTGCCGAGCCGGCGTTCAGGCTGACGGTGACGCCGCTGGTGGCATTCGTATAGATCAGCCGCGTGCTGCCGTTGCCGGTGATGGCATCATCGCCGCCGAGGCCTTCGAACTGGTTGAAGGTGCCATTGTTGCCGATATTGAGCGCACCGGCCTGGCCGTAGCCGATCGCCACATAGGTGTCGGCGTAGCCGGTGCCCTGAATACCCTCGATCGAGCGCAGCGTATCGGTGCCGATCGAAGCGTCGCCGGTTGCCGTGCCCGCCGCCATGTCGACGCTCACGCCGCTCGTGACCGTGCTGAGGCTGTTGTAGATGGCAACGTCGAAGCCGCCGCGGCCGTCGATATAGTCGTCGCCGCCAAGACCGGTGAAGTTGTTGTTGAAGCTGCTGCCCAGCAGCGTGTCGGAGAACGTCGAGCCCTGCACCGCATTGACGCCGGTGAAGCTGTCGGTGCCTTCGGTCGCACCCGTGGCGCTGCCGGCCACCGTGACTGCATTGGTCGTCCCGATGACGCTGGTCTCGAGGTCGACGCTGACGCTCGAGGCCGCGATCTGGTAGTTCAGACGGGTGGAGCCG
>NZ_JALBHA010000229.1:0-9365 GCF_023006445.1 Bradyrhizobium sp. SHOUNA76 | reverse complement strand
CGCGTCAACGCCAGGCCCACGGCCAGCGCCATGCCGCCGTACTGCACGACCACCCATGGCGTGAGGTTCTCACGCGCCACCCAGGCAGCTAGCAGACCCGCGATCATCATCAGCACCAGCACGGCTTCACCGGCCCGCACGCTGATGCGCTCACTGGCTGCGATACCGAGAAAGCCCGCAAACGCAACCGCCATGCCGAGACGATCGGCGACCAGGCGCTGCGGCACGTCGGGGTCCAGATGATAGAAGCCCGAGCCCAGGCACGTGAGGATCAGCCCCACGAAGAGCCAGCTTGCACCGACGGGCGCATCATGCCGGGCGCGCAGCCGCTCCGAGCCCCAAACGCCCATCGCGAGGAAGGCAAGATTGCTCAGCACGTCGCCGGCGTTCGGTATGCCGAGCCAGGCGCGGCCGTCGACGAAGTGGGGAATGTGCCAGGCTGCAGCGGGTAGCGGGGGCGCCAGGAGCGCCGCCAACGCCAGGGCGAGCAGCGCGGCGATCAGATATTTTTCGCGCGTCTGGAGGGGAGGGAACGACGGTCGCGGGGACTCTGAGGGGCGCGTGGCGTCTCGGGCGGGATATGTTGGGTGCAACATGAAGGCCTCCAGGATGATTGAACATCGTTCACAATTAGTAGCCAGAAATTGAACAATGTTCAATGGAGGTTTGAGGCAGCTCTGCACCGACCGAAATGACGTTGAAATCACTCAGTTTTCAGAGGTTGCGGCCAAGGCTGATGTTGTAGATGGGCAAAGCGAAGCGTGCCCACCATCCTTATGCCAATCGAAACGAATGGTGGGCACGGCGCGCGAAGAGCGCGCCTTTGCCCACCCTACGATTGTGAGCTGGCGGCGCCGACTAGGCCCCGATCTCCGCGACGATCCGTCCCGTGGTCACCTGCTCGCCTTCGGCGACGTCGATCGCAGCGATGACGCCGTCGATGCCGGCTTTGTGGACGTGCTCCATCTTCATCGCTTCCAGCGTCAGCACCGGCTGGCCGGCGGTGACGCGATCGCCCGGCTTGACTAGCACGGCGACGACGCGGCCGTTCATGGCGGCGCGCACCTTGCCATCGCCGCCGTTGGCGGCAGCGGCCTTCGGCGCAGCGAGGGTCAGGTCAGTCACCGCGAGCGGGATACCGCGGTGCTGGAGATAGAGCCGATCGCCGTCGCGCAGGAACTTTGCGCTGTCCATCACGCCGTCGTGGCGGAAGCGGATGGCGTCGGCATCGAGTTGGTCGATCTCAAATCTGTCCTGTCGGCCGTGGGTGGCAACGGCGTAGCTGCCGTCGCGTTCGCGGGTGACTTCGAGCTCGAACGTCTGGCCGGCGATCTCGATTCTCGCCGGCAGAGGGAACGTTGCCGACAGGCTCCGGCCACCGCGCCATGACGGTGCACGCGGATTTGTCACGTAGAGCAGCAGGCCCGCCAGCGCCGTATCGAACGCAGCATCCGCCCGCGGCGCCAGCAACTCGTCGCGGTGCGCGCCGATGAAGGCCGTCGTCGCCTCGCCCCTGGCAAAACCGCGATGACGCAGGCACGACATCAGGAAAGCCTGGTTGGTGGTCACGCCAAAGGCCGTGAGCTGCTCCAGGCCGACGATCAGCCGCCCCCTCGCCTCCTCGCGCGTGACGCCATGGCTGATCACCTTGGCGATCATGGAATCGTAGAACGGCGGGATCTCCGAACCCGATTGCAGCGCGTGCTCGACACGGATGCTTTCAGGCACCTGCCAGCGCGCCATGCGGCCCGATTGCGGCATGAAGTCGTGCTCGGCATCTTCCGAGCAGAGCCGCACCTCGATGGCGTGACCAGAGAGCTTGATATCCTGCTGATTCACCGGCAGCGCCTCGCCGCGCGCGACGCGCAGCTGCAGCTCGACGAGATCGAGCCCGGTGATCGCCTCGGTCACGGGATGCTCGACCTGAAGACGTGTATTCATCTCCATGAAGTAGAACGCGCCGCTCGCATCGAGCAAAAATTCCAGCGTGCCGGCGCCCTCGTAACGTAGCGCCTTGACCGCGGCGACCGCGACCTCGCCCATTTTTGCGCGCAGCTCCGGCGTCACAGCGGGCGACGGCGCCTCCTCGATCAGCTTCTGGTGCCGCCGTTGCACCGAGCAGTCGCGCTCGCCGAGATGGATGGCGTTGCCATGGCTGTCGCCGAACACCTGGATCTCGATGTGACGGGGATTCTGGATGGCGCGTTCCAGGATGACGATGGGATCGCCGAACGCCGCCTTCGCCTCCGACCGCGCACTGCGCAGCGCATCCGGGAACGAAGCAGCGTCCGTCACCATCCGCATGCCGCGTCCGCCGCCGCCGGCGACGGCCTTGATCATCACGGGGAAGCCGATCTTTTTGGCTTCCGCGAGCATCACATCGTCACCCTGGTCGGCGCCCTGATAGCCGGGCACGACGGGAACGCCGGCCTTTTTCATGATCTCCTTGGCACCGGCCTTGTTGCCCATCGCCTCGATCGCCTGCGGCGACGGGCCGATGAAGACGAGGCCGGCATCCTTGCAGGCTTGCGCGAAGTCTTCGTTCTCGGCGAGGAAGCCGTAGCCGGGATGGACGGCGTCCGCGCCGCTGGCTTTCGCGGCGGCGATGATCGCGGGGATGTTGAGATAGGATTGCGCCGGCAGGGCTTCGCCGATCCGCACGGCCTGATCGGCCTGCTTGACGTGGAGCGCGTCGCGATCGGCATCCGAATGGACCGCGACGACACCGAGGCCGAGCTGCCGCGCGCTGCGCATCACGCGCAATGCGATCTCGCCGCGGTTGGCGACCAAAACCTTGAAGAACGGCCGGCGCTGCACTGATCCGTTCCTCATGGGCGGGCCACCGAAAACTGCATGCGCTGAGGCGTGCGCGCATCGCCCTCGCGGCAGATCGCGAGCACTTCGGATAGCACCGCGCGGGTGTCGCGCGGATCGATCACGCCGTCGTCGAGCACGCGCGCACTGGTCGAGAACACGTCCATCTGGCCGTCGAACACGCCGATGATCTGCGCCTTCATGGCATCGAGCTTGTCTTTCTCGATGGGCTTGCCGCGCCGCGCCGCGGCGGCCTCGGTCACGATCGCCATGGTTTCAGCCGCCTGCTCGCCGCCCATGACCGCGGTCTTGGCGTTGGGCCAGGAGAAGCAGAAGCGCGGATGGAAGCCGCGACCGCACATGCCGTAATTGCCGGCCCCGAAAGAGGCGCCGCAATAGATGGTGATCTGAGGCACGGTGGCCGAGGTGACCGCCTGGATCATCTTCGAGCCGTGCTTGATCATGCCGGCTTCTTCATAGGCCTTTCCGACCATGTAGCCGGTGGTGTTGTTGAGATAGAGGATCGGCGTGCGGGTCTGGCAGCAGGCCTGGATGAAATGCGTCGCCTTGTTGGCGCCGGCGGGATCGAGCGGGCCGTTATTGGTGATGATACCGATCGCCTGCCCCTCGATGCGGGCATGACCGCAGACGGTGGCGGGCCCATAGTTCGGCGCCATCTCGGTGAAATCGGAATCGTCGACGATGCGCGCGATCACTTGGCGCATGTCCACGGTGCGCTTGTGGTCCATCGGCATGATGCCGAGCAGCTCGTCCTGATCGTAGCGCGGCGGCTTGAATTGCGGAGGCGCCTTGCCCGGACGTTCCCATTCCATTGCCGCCATGATCTCGCGCGCGATGCGAAGCGCATCGCGATCGTCTTCGGCGAGGTAGTCGCCGAGGCCGGACACTTGCGTGTGCATCTCGGCGCCGCCGAGCTCTTCCTCGGTCGCGATCTCGCCGGTCGCCGCCTTCAGCAGCGGCGGCCCTGCAAGGAAAGCACGCGTGCGGCCGCGCACCATGACGATGTAGTCGGAGAGACCGGTCTGATACGCGCCGCCGGCGGTCGAAGAGCCATGCGTGACGGTGACGACGGGCAGGCCTGCCGCCGAGAGCCGGGCGAGATTACGAAAGATGTTGCCGCCGCGGACAAAGTCCTCGACGCGGTAGCGCAAGAGATTGGCGCCGGCGCTTTCGACGAGCTGGACATAAGGCAGCTTGTTCTCGAGCGCGAGCTCCTGCACCCGCAGCGTCTTGTCGAGACCGTAAGGTTGCAGTGCCCCGGCATCGATGCCGGCGTCGTTGGCGCTGACCATGCAGCGGATGCCCGAGACGAAACCGATGCCGGCGATGACACCGCCGCCGGGCACGCTCTTGGCGGCATCTGATACGTCGAACATGTAGCCTGCGAGCGTGGACAGTTCGATGAAGGGGGCACCGGGATCGAGCACCAGCGCGACGCGCTCACGCGGCAGCAACTGGCCGCGCTTGTGAAAGCGTTCCTTCGCGGCCGCCGACGCCGCACGCGTGCGCTCTTCCAGCGCGCGCATGCGGTCGATCAGGCCGAGCATGCCGTCGCGGTTGGCCTGGTAGGCGGCGCTGCCGGGGGAGATGGTGTTTTCGAGAATGGACATGACAGACCTTGATCGTCATTCCGGAGCACGCGGAGCGTGAACCCGGAATCTCGAGGTTCCGGGTTCGATGCTGCGCATCGCCCCGGAACGACGGGGATACTCAGCGATTCGTCCCAAAGATCTTCCGCGCCTCGGCCGGGCTCGCGATCTCGCGGCCGGCGCGGCGGGCACAGGCCGCGATGGCTTCGATCAGCTGGCCGTTCGACGTCACCTTCTTGCCGTCGGCGAGATAGAAGGCGTCTTCGAGACCGGTGCGCAAATGGCCGCCGAGCTCGGCGCAGCGTTGGTGCAGCGGCCAGATCTCCTCGCGTCCGATGGCGGTGACCTGGAAATGGGCCTCGGGTCGCTTCAGCTTGATCAGGATCGGGAGCAACTCCGGATCCGACGGCATTCCCGAAGCAACGCCCATCACAAAATTATATTCGAGCGGCCCATTGTACATGCCGACCTGGCGGTACATGCCGACGCAGCGGACGATGCCGACGTCGAAACACTCGAACTCGGGGATGGTGCCGACCTCGTTCATGACGTCGAGATAGTCCTTCACCTTCTCGACCGCGTTGTCGAACATCATCGGCGGCCAGGCCCAGGTATTGTCGGCCTTGACCTTCAGGTAATTCAATGAGCCGGCGTTGCAGGCGGCGATCTCGGGCTTGGTCTCGCGGACGCAATCAAGCGCGCCTTTGTAATTCGGCCCTGACACGCCCGTTGTGTGGTTGATGATGACGCCGGGGCAGGCCTCGCGGATCGCCTGCTGGATCTCCTTGCTCACCGCTACCTCCCAGGACGGCAGGTGCCCCTTGTTCGGCGCCTGCTGGCGCAGATGAATGTGCATGATGGACGCGCCGGCATCGAACGCAGCCTTGGCCTCCCGCGCCATCTCTTCGGGCGTCACGGGCACGTTGTGCTGCTTCGGGTCGGTGAGCACGCCGTTCAGCGCGCAGGTGATGACGGCCTTGTCGCTCATGCCAAAAATGTCTCGCACGTTGAGAAGTCAACGATTGCGATCATGTGATGGGTGGCATGCGGCTTCTTGCGCGGAGAAGCTGAAGAAGGGCGAGCTTTCGTAGGGTGGGCAAAGGCGCCCTTGCGCCGTGCCCACCACGTCTCGCCGTTAAGGAAATGGTGGGCACGCTTCGCTTTGCCCACCCTACGGGAGCTACGAGAGCGGTGCTAGCTCGCCTCCGCGAGCCGCACCGTCTCGGTGCTGCGGTAGATCGCAAGGTCGCGTGAGCCGACGAAGATCGCGCGCGGCTTCAATCCGTAGAAGCGGCGGATCGAGTGGCTGAAATGCGTGGAATCGGGATAGCCGATATCCTGCGCGAGATGGGCGAGGTTGAGGTCCTGGTTGGCGAAGTGCAGCAAATGGCGCGCACGCTTCCAGGCGCGGAAGGAGCGGAAGGAGATGCCGGTCTCTTCCTTGAACAGATGCAGGAAGCGCGAAGCCGAGAGCCCTGCTTCCGCCGCGCAGGTGTCGGCCGTCACCGGTTCGCCGGAGAAACGCCCGATGCGGGCGACGGCGCGGGTCACCCGCGGGTCGAGCTCGCGGCGCGGCAGCGCCTCGCCAAAGCACATCTGGTCGAACTCAGCGGTCGTGATGTCGCCATAGCGGCGCTGACGCAGCAACGCGTAGGCGGCCAGGATCTTGCGGGCATAGGCGGCCTTGTCCGGACCACGCAACCGCTCGGCCAGGACTTCGATCATGCCATCCGGCATGCTTTCCGGCTCCAGCGTCACGCTGATGACGCTGCGATAGTCACTGGCGATGGTGTGCCGCTGGTTCGGCAGGGTCACGATCAATTCGTCCGACGTGTGGACATCGTCAATCGTCAGGTGCAGGCTGCCCTTCACCGCAACATAGACATGGCAGCAGCCGGGGGTCCGCTTGCGAGGGCGGCCGAGCAGGCCGGCATAGAATACCCGCTCCGGCGTGATCAGCATCAGATGGTCGGATTCGCGACCTTTATCTTCCATTGGGATCCTCCTCGCGCGGCTCTCTGGCCGCTGCGGACGGGGGTCACCTTAGCGGAAATTTGGCCGCTGTCACGACGGGATAGCGCTGTCATGAAAACAAGCGCCGTCATTCCGCGGCGGTCTGCAGGACCGCCCGGAACCTCGAACTTCCGGGTTCGATGCTGCGCATCGCCCCGGAATGACGCAAGCAATCTACGCCCTCACGCGAGACGCAACATTCTGCTCGATGCCGGCCTTTTGCTCCGCAGCAACGGCACGCTTGAAGCCGTCGCGCTGCTGCAATCGCGCCCAATAGGCTGCGACATTTGGCCCGAAATCCTTCGCCAGCCCGGTGGTTCCAGCGAGCCGGAGCGCGTAACCGATCACGATATCGGCCGCGGTGAAGCGGCCCGCGCACAATGTATCGGCATTTGCCGTCGCTGCCTCAACGGCGCGCAGCCGCCCCAGGAACCATTTCGCATAGTCGCCCACGACCTTGTTGTCCCGCTGATCCGGCTCGTGCTGGCTGTAGCGGAGCACCAGCGTTTGCGGGAAGGTTAATGTGGCGTCGCTGAAATACATCCAGTTCAGAAAGGCGCCGTAGGCGGGGTCCTCCGGGCCGACCATCAAAGGCGTCGGACCATATTTGATGCCGAGATAGTGGCAGATGCCGGAGGACTCCGTCATCTTCGTCTCGCCGTCGACCATGAAGGGAATCGTGCCGAGCGGATTGAGTGCGAGATATTCCTTGGCGAAAACCCGCGGCGGGAACGGCAGCATCTTCAGTTCATAGGGCAGCCCCATCTCCTCCAGCATCCAGAGCGGACGGAACGAGCGCGCAGCCTCGCAATGATAGAGCGTGATCATGATGCATTCCCTTTGCTACCCGGCAGCGTGCCCATCATCTTGCACAGGACCATCAGCATGACCTCGTCGGCGCCGCCGCCGATCGAGGTCAGGCGGCTGTCGCGATAGGCGCGGCTGACCGGCGTCTCGTTGGTAAAGCCCATTCCACCCCAATATTGCAAGCAGGCGTCGGTGAGCTCGCGGCCAAGCCGGCCGGCCTTCAGCTTGGCCATGGTCGCAAGCCGGGTCACGTCCTCGCCGGCGACCAGCTGCTCGGCGGCGCGATAGATCAGCGCGCGCAACAGCTCGACCTCGGTCTGCATCTCCGCCAGCTTGAAGTGCACGACCTGGTTATCGAGGATGCTCTGGCCAAAAGCCTTGCGATTGCGGGTGTATTCGATGGTCTGATCGATGATGTATTCATGCGCCTTCAGGCAGGCCGCCGCGCCCCAGAGCCGCTCCTCCTGGAACTGGATCATCTGGTAGGTAAAGCCCTTGCCCTCCTCGCCGATCCGGTTGCGCTTGGGCACGCGGACATTGTCGAAGAAGATCTGCGCGGTGTCCGAGGAGCGCATGCCCATCTTGTCGAGCTTGCGCGCCACGGTGACGCCCTTGCTCTTCATGGGCACGCAGATCAGCGACTTGTTGCGGTGAACGGGTCCGTCGCCGGTGTTGGCGAGCAGGCAAATCCAGTCGGCCTGGGTGCCGTTGGTGATCCACATCTTGCCGCCGTTGATGACGTAATCGTCGCCGTCGGAGCGCGCCTGCGTCTTGATCGAGGCCACGTCGGAGCCTGCGCCCGGCTCGGAGACGCCGATGCAGGCAACGAAATCGCCCGAGATCGAGGGCGCCAGAAATTCGCGGCGCACTTCGTCCGAGCCGAACCGCGCCAGCGCCGGGGTCGCCATGTCGGTCTGCACCCCGATCGCCATCGGCACGCCGCCGCAGGTGATCGCGCCCAGCTCCTCCGCCATCATCAGCGCATAGGAATAGTCGAGGCCCGAGCCGCCGAACTCGACCGGCTTGTTCAGGCCGAGGAAGCCGAGGCTGCCCATCTTCTTGAACAGCTCGTGCGCCGGGAAGATGTCGGCCTTCTCCCACTCATCGACGTGGGGATTGATCTCGTTCGCGATGAATTTCTGCAGGGAGCGGCGGATGTCGTCGTGGTCGACGGTGAACAGCATTTTACTCCTGTCATTCCGGGGCATCGCGAAGCGATGAACCCGGAATCTCGATATGTTAGGACTCATCTCTAGGTCCCGGGTTCGCGCTCCGCGCGCCCCGGGACGACGGTTGTCACAACCCCATCTGCCGGCTGGCGAGATCCTTCATGATCTCCTCGGTGCCGCCGCCAATGGCGTTGACCTTGACCTCGCGGTAGATACGCTCGGCCTTGATGCCGCGCATGAAGCCGGCGCCGCCGAAGATCTGCACGGCTTCCGAGGCGCAGAACGCCATGGTCTGCGTCGCCTGGTTCTTCATCATGCAGATTTCGGCGACCGGGCTTTCGCCCTGCTCCAGCCGCCAGGCCAGCAGCTCCAGCATCGCCTGGGACGCTGCGACCTTCTGCGCCATATCGACGATCTTGTGGCGGATCACCTGGTGCTGCGCGAGCGGCTTGCCGAAGGTCTTGCGCTCCTTGGCATAGGCGACCGCCTCGTCGAGGCAGACCCGGGCGAAGGCGGTGCAGCTTGCTGCCATGCCCATGCGCTCGCTGTTGAAGTTCTGCATGATGATCTTGAAGCCTTGCCCCTCCTCGCCGATCAGGTTTGTGGCGGGTACGCGACACCCGTCGAAATGCAGCGTCGCGGTGTCGGAGGCCCACCAGCCCATCTTCTTGAGCTTGGTTCGCGACAGGCCGGGCGTGTCGCCTTCGATCAGGAGAAGGCTGACGCCGCCAGCGCCATCGCCGCCGGTACGCACCGCAACGGTCAGATAATCGGCGCGCATTCCTGAGGTGATGAAGGTCTTCTCGCCGCTCACGACGTAGTGATCGCCGTCGCGCCGTGCCCTTGTGCGGAGGTTCGCGACATCGGAGCCGCCGCCCGGCTCGGTGATCGCGAGCGCCGAGATCTTCTCGCCGCACAGCACCTGCGGCAGCACCCGCGCCTTCACCTCGGG
>NZ_JALBHA010000228.1:0-9412 GCF_023006445.1 Bradyrhizobium sp. SHOUNA76 | reverse complement strand
GCCTGCTCCCAAGCAGGCGTGAGCGGCGGCGGCTGCACATGCCGCTGCGCGTAAAACATCTCTTCGAGCGAGCTGAGCCGGCGGCGCAGCTCGGCCGCCTGGCTGGAGGCCTTGATCGCAATGAGGAACGCGGCGATCGCAATGATCCACGCAAAGACGTCAAACGGGCCGTCGAACATGAAGCCTCCAGGCGATCGACGGGAGGCCGATCACGAAATCCTTGTCTAGCGCCGGGAGCGTACGCGCAAGCCCGGCGCGGGACGCTCCTGGAGCACGTCGCGGCGGAAGCGGTAGAGCGCCGCCGGCCGTCCGCCCGTCTGTGTCGACATGACCCCGGTCGGTTCGACCAGGGCTTCCATTTCGACCAGGCGGCGGAAATTCTGCTTATGCAGGTGCCGGCCGGAAATCGCCTCGACCGTGTGCTGCAGTTCGGTAAGTGTGAATTCGGGCGGCAAAAGTTCAAAGACCACAGGACGATACTTGAGTTTTGCACGCAGCCGCGCGATCGCCGTGGCGAGAATCCGGCGGTGGTCGAACTGCATCGAGGTCCCGAGCGGGGGAAGCGTCTTGCGCGCTAATGCCGCAGGGCGGCCGTCGCGCCGCGCTTCCTCGACCAGCCCGGCCTCGTACAGGAGCTCGTAGCGGTCGAGCACGCGCTCCTCGTCCCAGGCCGCCCCGTCGAGGCCGAAGTAGAACCGCACGCGATCCTTGCGCGGCAGCGCGCGAATCGTCTCCGGCGTCTCCTCCGCGGCCCACTCGGTCAGCGCAGGAATGATATCGCGGGCGATGATCGCGGGCGGCTCCTCGCGCCGGTCTTCCCAGGGGAAGAAGCGGTACCATGGCGCGAAGCTCGCCGCGTTTGCTGCAAGCTCGCCGTCCACGGCGCGCGTCAGTGCGAGATAACCGATCGACACCATATGCGCCCCGGTGTCGCCGGCCTCGGCATGGCGGCCGCGATCGCCGAAGGTGTAGAGCTGCTCGACATAGCCGAGCCGCAAGCCCGCCTGCTCCTCGACCCAGGCGCGCAGGCCGATCTCGAAGGTGCGGTGCGCGAGCGCATCGAACGGGCCGAACGGCAGGCCGGCAAGCCCGTCACTGCCGCGCGCGGTCAGGATCAGAGGCTCTTGGCCCGCGATCGCGACGATGGCCGCGGTCAGGCCGATCTCGATCGGCGTCAGGAGCTTGTCGCTCATGCGGTGACGATCGCAGGTGGTGGCAGAAAGACATGTCGATCAATTGCGGCAGTCTCGCCGCGGGCTCGCTGCACCTCTCCCGCTTGCGGGAGAGGTCGCGCCGAAGGCGCGGGTGAGGGTTCTCGCCTCTTGGGGAGTCCCGATGAGGCAAGACCCTCCGCTTGCGGGAGAGGGAGCGCACCTATCTTGTGGCGCGCAGCTGTCATTCGAGCTCGATCACGAAGGGGCGGCCCTCGACCATCATCGCACCCGGGCCGATCTCGTCGAGCGCCCGCAGCATGCGACCGTTGCGTCCGAGGGCACGGTCGGCAAGACCGACGATGCGCCGGTTCGGCGAGGCGATCGGCGAGGCCGCGCGGATCTTCCTGGCGATATCGAGCTCGTCGCGGTTTGGATTGAGCGCGCAGACCGCCGCGAACGCGCTCGCGGTGGAGCGGCTGATGCCGGCATAGCAATGAACCACCAGCGGTGCGCTGCGGTCCCAGCTGCGCACGAAGTTCAGCACCTGATCGATATGCGTCTCGGACGGTGCGACGAAACCGTCCATCTCCTCGGTGATGTCGTCCATCGACACCTTGAGATGATTGGCCGGTAGCACCGATACTGGACGTGCCACCTGCTCGACATTGGCCATCACGGTCAGCACATGGCTGGCCCCGGTGAGGCGGACGGTTTCGGGAAGCGCGGCGAGGGAACAGACGTGGATCATGGCGGACCTTTTTCTTGATTATAACCGCGGCCGTAGGGTGGGCAAAGCGACATGTCCGCCGTAGCTCGAAGAGCGAAGGCGGAAGCGTGCCCACCACTTTTGTCGTAAGTGCGAGAAGATGGTGGGCACGGCGCAAGAGCGCCTATGCCACCCTACGGACCTACGCGAACACCGCGCCAAACCGCTCCAGGAACTGCTTCTCGGCCCGCGCCGCGGTCCAGGGCGTCAGATAGTCGCGCCGGACGCTGTCGGAGAGGCCGGGATCCTTGCCGAACAGGCGCTTCGCCTCGGGCTCTTCGAAGCCGGCAAGCGCGGTCGCCTCCAGATAGGCCGCGCCGCGATCGGCGGCCTTGATGGCCAGCGTGATCTCCTCCGGCAGCTCCGGCGGCAGGCCGAAGCGGACGTGGATGGCGCCGAGCAAGCGCTTCTCGACCGCCTTGTAATGGCCGTCGAGCACAGCCTTGAACGGCGAGATCATGTCGCCGATCACATATTCGGGCGCATCGTGCAGCAGCGCGGCGAGCCGCATGCGCCGATCGACACGCGGCATCTCGTGCCGCAGCACGGTTTCAACCAGCAGCGTATGCTGTGCGACCGAGAAGATATGCGCGCCTGTCGTCTGCCCGTTCCAGCGCGCGACGCGCGCGAGGCCGTGCGCGATGTCGGCGATCTCGACGTCGAGCGGCGAGGGATCGAGCAGATCGAGCCGCCGGCCCGACAGCATGCGCTGCCAGGCGCGGGATTGCGCAACGGGCGCCGTCTTCTTCGCGGTCATTTTGCCTTGAGGCGCGGCTTGCGCTGCGTCTTGCCGCAGATCGCGTGACAATGGCAGTCGACGAGGTGGTCGTTGACCATGCCGGTCGCCTCCATGAAGGCATAGACGATGGTCGGGCCGACGAATTTGAAGCCGCGCGAGGATAGCTCTTTCGAGATCTGCACCGACAATGGTGTCGAGGCCGGCACGCTCGCGGTGGTCTTGAACTGGTTGACCTTGGGTCGCCCGTCCATGAAGTCCCACAGCAGCTTCGAGAAGCCCGGCCCCTTCTCCATGATGTCGAGATAGGACTTCGCGCTCATTATCGCGCCGTCGATCTTGGCCTTGTTGCGAACGATGCCGGCATCGTTCATCAGCGCATGAACCTTCTTCTCGTTGTAACGCGCGATCTTCTCCGGCTGGAAATCGTCGAAGGCTTTGCGGAAATTGTCGCGCTTGCGCAAAATCGTGATCCAGGAGAGGCCGGCCTGGAAACCGTCGAGGATCAGTTTTTCGTACAGCGCGCGGTCGTCATATTCCGGCACACCCCATTCGGTGTCGTGATAGGCGACATAGAGCGGATCTTCGCCGGGCCAAGGGCAGCGGGATTTTCCGTCGGGATGCAGGCGGGGAGCGCGGCTCATGCGGTGGGCTGCTTGGCCGGAATGCGAACGACATCGGGTTCGGCGAGCGTCAAAGCCAGCCCCCCGGCGGTGAGGGGCTGACCGGCGTCGAGCGCGTCCGCGACTCGGTCGATGCGCACCAGCGCAATGCCCTTGCCGCCGGACGTCGAGCCGATAGTGCCGACCGGCTTGTCGCCGGCGAGAATGGTCGCGCCGGCCTCGGGCGAGGGACCGTCGAGCAACACCTTGACGCTGCGGGTGCGCGCGGTGCCGCGATGCTGCATGCGCGAGACGACCTCCTGGCCGACATAGCAGCCCTTGTCGAAATCGACGCCGGCAAGACGGTCCATGTTGGTCTCGTGCGGGAACGCGTCGCTGTACATGAAATCGAGCCCGCCGCGCGGCACGCCGAGCGCGATGCGGTGCGCCTCGTATTCGGTCGCATCGACCAGTTCGGCCCCGATCAGATCGGACAGCTTCTGCTTGAGGTCTTCGGGGATCAGGATGCGAACGCCGAGGCCGTCATTGCGCGGGTCGGTGAAGGCGAGGTCCGGCTGGGCCGCGGGCTGCCCGTCCCAGGCGGTAAGCACGCCGAGATCGCCGGAAAGGTTTTCCACCGTGACCTTGGCGCGCAACTTGTAGAATTTCAGCTTGGTGGCGAGGCTGTCTGCCAGCGCTTTCGGGCAGTCGATCAGGAACCCGCCGCCGTGACCCGCGGGCGCTTCCGTGATCAGGAAATCGACGATGATCTTGCCCTGTGGCGTCAGCAGTGCGCCGAATCGCCCCAGGCCCGGCTTCAGCCTGTCGACGTCGGTCGTGACCAGGCCGTTGAGGAAGTTGCGCGCATCCTCGCCCGCGACCTTGACCACGCCCCGGTCGGGAAGAAACGCTGATTTCATACGAAAATCTCTTGCGACATGTTGCTCCGGAACGTAAGCCCGCGAGGCATAAACGACAAGACCTCGAGCCCTGCGCTTGGGGATGAGAGAGGCCTTCAGCCATGACCCAGCGTTTCGACGTGATCCTCAAAGGCGGCACCGTCGTCAACCAGGACGGCGAGGGTGTTCGCGATATCGGCATCACCAACGGCCGGATCGTCGAACTGGGCCCGCTGTCGCAGGCCTCGGCCGCGGAGGTGATCGACTGCAAGGGCCTGCACATCCTGCCCGGCGTCATGGACACGCAGGTGCATTTCCGCGAGCCCGGACTGGAGCAGAAGGAAGACCTCGAGACCGGTTCGCGCAGCGCCGTGATGGGCGGTGTCACCGCCGTGTTCGAGATGCCGAACACGTCTCCGTTGACGGTGACGGAAGCCACTTTCACCGACAAGGTGAAGCGCGCCCATCACCGCATGCATTGCGATTTCGCCTTCTTCATCGGCGGCACTCGCGAGAATGTACAGGATTTGCCGGTGCTCGAGCGCGCGCCGGGCTGCGCGGGCGTCAAAGTGTTCATCGGCTCCTCGACCGGCGCACTGCTGGTGGAGGACGACGAGAGCCTGCGCCGCATCTTCCAGGTGATCCGCCGCCGCGCCGCGTTCCATGCCGAGGACGAGTACCGCCTCAACGACCGCAAATCGCTGCGCATCGAGGGCGATCCGCGCTCGCATCCGGTGTGGCGCGACGAGACCGCGGCGCTGATGGCGACGCAGCGCCTCGTCAAGCTCGCGCATGAGACCGGCAAGCGCATCCACGTGCTGCACATCTCGACCAAGGAAGAGATCGAGTTCCTGCGCGATCACAAGGACGTCGCCTCCTGCGAGGCCACGCCGCATCACCTCACGCTGGTCGCGCCCGAATGCTACGAGCGGCTCGGCACGCTGGCGCAGATGAATCCGCCGGTGCGCGGGGCCGATCATCGTGCCGGCATCTGGCGCGGCATCGAGCAGGGCATCATCGACGTGCTCGGCTCCGACCACGCCCCGCATACGCTGGAGGAGAAGCAGAAGACCTATCCGGCTTCGCCCTCCGGCATGACCGGCGTCCAGACGCTGGTGCCCTTGATGCTCGATCACGTCAACGCGGGTCGGCTCTCCCTGGCGCGCTTCGTCGACCTCACCAGCGCCGGCCCCGCGCGCCTCTACAACATGGCCTGCAAGGGCCGCATCGCCGCCGGCTACGACGCCGACTTCACGGTCGTTGATCTCAAGCGCAGCGAGACGATCACCAACAAATGGGTGGCGTCCAAGGCCGGCTGGACCCCCTATGACGGCGTGCGCGTCACGGGCTGGCCCGTCGGCACCTTCATCCGCGGCCGCCGCGTGATGTGGCAAGGCGAGCTTGTGACGGCCTCGCAAGGCGAGCCGGTGCGGTTTCTGGAAACGTTGAAGCAGTAAGTTGCTGCGGCCGGTATAATCCGTCATCCTGAGGTGCGCGCCATGCGGTGCTTTTGCACCGTATGGCAAGCCTCGAAGGATGAGCGGCCCCGCTGGCGGCCGTCGCCCTTCGAAGCCTCCGCTACGCTCCGGCACCTCAGGGTGACGGAGATTGTGCGCGTATGACGGGAGAATATTCCAATGAGTCAGAGTGCCCTCATCACCACCGGGCAGCTCGCCGCCATCCTCGGCGATCCCAACCTGCGCCTCTACGACTGCACGACCTACAACGAACCCGTCCCGCCGGGCAGCGACGTGCCCTATCGCGCCGTGCCCGGCGACAAGACCTTCGCCGCCGGCCACATTCCCGGTGCCGATTTCCTCGATTTGCAGGGCGAGTTCTCCGACGCCTCCGCGCAGCAATTCTTCATGATGCCCGGTGTGGCCCAGCTGGAGGCCGCCTTCGGCCGCCACGGCCTCGACGCAAGCAAGACCATTGTGCTCTACAGCATCGGCACGATGATGTGGGCGACGCGGTTCTGGTGGATGCTGCGCTCGCTCGGCGTCGATGCGCATGTGCTCGGCGGCGGCTTCGACAAATGGAAGCAAGAGGGGCGGCCGGTCGAGACAGGTGCACCGAAGGGATATCCGGCGGCGATCTTCAAGGCCGCACCGCGCGCGGGTTTCTTCGTTGACAAGACTATTGTGAAGACGCGGATCGGCGATTCCGCGACGGTCACCGTCAACGCGCTGGGGCCGCAGTTTCATCGCGGCCTCGAGCCGAGCCGCTACGGCCGGCCGGGCCGCGTTCCCGGCAGCGTCAACGTATCAGCCGCAACGCTCGTCAACGCCGACAAGACCCTGACGACGCTTGCCGACGCCGAAGCCAAATTCGCCGCGGCAGGCGTCACGCGCGACAAGAATGTGATCTGCTATTGCGGCGGCGGCATCTCGGCGACGATCGACCTGTTCCTGCTGACGCAGCTCGGCTACGACAAGCTGACGCTCTACGACGCCTCGATGGGGGAATGGGCGAGGGACCCGGAACTGCCGATCGAGACGGATTAGCTCTTACCCTCCCCTGGAGGGGACCCCTCCAGGGTAGGAAAGATCAGGGCAAGAAATCTCGGAACCTTTCGTCTGGGCCTGCATCCAATGTCCGGAACCAATGGAGATGAGGCGCTCGCCATGCCAGGGACCGCAGCCGGCCTGTCCGCCGGTGTCAGGACGTCGGAATCCGAGCTGATCGACCGTGCGCGGCGCCGGGATGAAGCCGCATTGCGCGAGATCATGCAGGCCAACAACCGCAGGCTCTACAGGCTCGCCCGCGGTATCCTGCGCAGCGATAGTGAGGCGGAGGACGTGGTGCAGGAAACCTATATCCGCGCATTCACGCATCTCGACGACTTTCTTGGTGCGTCGGCGCTGTCGACGTGGTTGTCGCGCATTGCCATCAACCAAGCGCTCGGATGCGCACGCGCTCGGAAGCCGCAGGTCGAACTGGGATCGCTGCCGGAGGCGACGCTCGAAGCGCAAATCATCCAGTTTCCCCTCTCGTCCGCCGCAACTGATCCGGAAAAATCCATGGCTCAACGCGAGATCCAGCGCGTCGTCGAACATGCGGTCGATGAATTGCCCGACGCCTACCGCATGGTCTTCATCGCGCGGGTGATGGAGGGGATGAGCATGGAGGAGACGGCCGAGCTGCTCGGTATCAAGCCCGAGACGGTGAAGACGCGGCTGCACCGTGCGCGCACCCTGCTGCGCGAGAATGTCGAGAAGAAGATCGGCCCCGTCGTGATGGATGCATTTCCGTTCGCCGGCCAGCGCTGCGAGCGGCTGACGGAGGCCGTGCTCAGGCGCCTTGGCATTGGCTGATTGGCATCGGCTGATTGGCGTCGGCTGAAATTTTTCGGGAACGTTTGCGCGAAACTCCCATCCAACTCCTGTGAAGCAACGCGCCGGCCAACCGTCCGGCAGCACAGGAGTGTCAAACCATGTTGATCCGATGGAGCGCGGCAGTCGCCGCAGCAATTCTGTTGTCGAGCCCCGCGCTGCTGCAAGGCGCCAGCGCGGCCGACAAACCCTCCGATCCGCAGATCGCTCACATCGCCTACACCGCCGGCGTGATCGACATCAACGCGGCCAAACAGGCGCAGAAGAAGGCCAAGAGCAAGGATGTGAAAGCGTTCGCGGAGGACATGCTGCGCGACCACGAGGCGGTCAACAAGCAGGCGCTCGCGCTGGTCAAGAAGCTGAACGTCACGCCGGAGGACAACGACACCAGCAAGGCGCTGTCCAAGCAGGCGAGCGACAAGCTGGTCGAGCTCGACAAGCTGGACGGCGTGGCGTTCGACAAGGCCTATGTCGCCAACGAGGTCGCCTTCCACAAGGCGGTCAACGGCGCGCTGGAGACCCAGCTGATTCCGTCCGCGAACAATGCCGAGCTGAGGAGCCTGCTGCAAACCGGCCTGAAGATTTTCCAGGGTCATCAGCAGCACGCCGAGCACGTCGCGGCCGAGCTGAAATAGGGAGGGTGCGATGATGTCGGGGCGGCTGTTTTCGATCGCTATCGCGCTTGTCTTCGCGGCGATGGTCGTCCCGGCACACGCCGCGACCATCGAGATCACGATGGAGAATCTAGAGATATCTCCGGCTCATGTGTCGGCCAAGGTCGGCGACACCATCAACTGGATCAACAAGGACGTCTTTGCCCACACCGCCACCGCGAGGAACGGCGACTTCGACGTGACACTGCCGCCGAAGAAATCGGCGACATCAGTTCTGAAGAAGGCGGGAACGATCGATTATTACTGCCGCTATCATCCCAACATGAAAGCGACGCTCAAGATCGAGCCGTGAGGAGAGCACGTTCCCTGCGCTCACTCGCCTTCTGGGACTATCGGAGAAATTCTCTCCAGCGCGACAGTTCGATGATGTGCTCGGACGAGAGAATGTCCGTCACGAGCGGCGGCTGCGCCGCTGTTCGGATCTCATAGAGATGCCGGGTCGTCGCCGGCTTCTCCATGAAGACCGAGATGCACTCGTCAAGAGTGCCTTCGCTTATCTGATACGGCTCCCGGTCCGGCCGGCGCTGGTTCGCAAGCGACGGCCATTTATGCAGCGCGGCAAGCGCACCGAAATCGACCTTTGAATCCGCAACACCGTCCCCCATCGCTTCGCCTCACGCAAAAAATGCCCCGGCGCGCGGATTTACGTGCCGGGGCCTACACCTATCGCTGCATCTCAATGCCACGGACCTTCAACGCGGCCGCCGGGAAAAGGTTCCCGGCCGGCCTGTCGTTGTCAGCTCGCGGCCGCCGCGATCCTGTGCCCCGGGCTGGCCTGACCTTGGCTGTGCTCCTCACTGCTGCTGACTTCCAGCGGGAGCCCGGCGAAGCGTCGCAAGGCTTCCGCCATCTGTCCCCGTCCGGGCGCGCCGGTGATCACCACATCGACCATGGTGAATGACGAGTGGAAGTGGCCGTGCGCCCTGAGCTGCTCGACCTGGACGCCTGCGGCCGCCATGGCCTCGGCATAAGCGATACCTTCGTCGCGCAAGGGATCGAACTCGCAGGTCGTCACGAGAGCCGGCGGCAGCCCGGCGACCTTGCCGCGCAGCGGCGAGACGCGCGGATCGGTGCGGTCCGCCGGCGAGCAGTAGAGGTCCCAGAACCAGTACATCAGCGAGCGCGTCAGGAAGTAGCCCGTCGCATTGTCGTTGTAGGAGGGACGGTCGAAGGTGCAGTCGGTGACCGGGCAGATCAGGAGCTGGACGGAGATCTCGGGCACGCCACGGTCGCGCGCGAGCTGGCAGGT
>NZ_JALBHA010000227.1:0-9419 GCF_023006445.1 Bradyrhizobium sp. SHOUNA76 | reverse complement strand
CGTAACCGTGTCGAGGCGGCGGAGGAGCTGCCGCTGTCGCTGGAGAACTGGCGCCGCCAGAGCGCCGCGCGGGTCGGTACGCCACAAGTGCGGCCGGCCACTGCCTGAGACGCAAGGCGGCGCTGCGGTAATCCTCTGTTTACCATTCGATCCCTACCATTGCGGTCATGGAATCGATCCGTCGACAGAACCCGCAGGCTGCCTTGATGTCGCTCGAAGCCGCTGCAGCCTCGGCACGCAGCGGTTTCGCCTGTCTGTTCTCGACCGCGGATGAGTACGAGAGCGCGCTGATCAGCGAGCGCCGCGCGCAGGGGCGCTACACGCAAAGCCGCCGCAGCTACTGGCCGCTCGCGCTGTTCGTCGGTTGCGCCCTGATCGTGGCGGGCACGGTTCTGCTGCTGGTCTGAGTGACCTCTATCTGATAGACCTGCATTTTTTGGCCGACCAGGGCGCCGTTTCGGCGCCTTTTTCTTTTTGACCGGCTGCGGTAGACACGCCGATCGAACAAGAATGGGTGGAAACCGATGATCACCGAGATCGCGCAAATCGACGTCAAGCCGGGCAGCGAGAAGGACTTTGAGGCCGCCGTCGCCAAGGCCAAGGCCGCTTTCGGCCGCTCCAAGGGGTTTCACGGCTTCGAGCTGCACAAGTCGATCGAGAAGCCGCAGCGCTACCGGCTGATGGTGAAATGGGCGACGCTGGAAAACCACACCGTCGATTTCCGCGGCTCGGAGAATTTCACCGAATGGCGCGGCCTCGTCGGCCAGTATTTTGCCTCGCCCCCTGAGGTCGAGCACACCGAGACCGTGCTGACGACCTGATCTGCTTCAAGACGTATTACGCAGCCTCGGCCAGGGGCGGCGCCTCATACGTCTTGAAATGGTCGATCATGACCTTGGCGATGGCGACCAGCGGCAGCGCCAGCGCGAGGCCCCAGATTCCGAACACGACGCCGAGCACGATCTGGAACGCGAACAGCGTGGCCGGCGGGATGTCGAGCGCCTGCCGCTGCAGGATCGGCGTCAGCACGTAGCTCTCCATGGCGTGCACGCCCATGAAGAGCAGAAAGGCCGACAGCGCCGGGATCCAACCCGAGGCGAGGCTTGCCAGCACCACGATGACGCCGGCGATGATGGCCCCGACGGTCGGGATGAAGGCGAGCAGGCCGGCCTGAATCCCCAGGATGAACGAGCCGGGGATGCCGATGAGGGCAAGCCCGATCCAGGTCACTAGGCCGACCGCGAGCATGACGATGATCTGCGCGATCAGCCAGCGCTCCAGTGTCTCAGCTATGCGGTCGATGATGAGGGTGACGCGGGTGCGGTGCCTCGCCGGTGCCAGGAACAGCAGGCCGTCGTGATAGACGGCGGGCTGGGCGGCGAAGGCGAATCCCAGGAACAGCACGATGAAGATGTTGCCTACACCGTGGATGGTGCCGAGCAACAGCTTGAAGGTCTGGCTCACGATCGCCCCGCCGCTGGAGGCCAGCGCGCCCGCGCCCGGCAATGGACCGCGCGAGGGCGCTGCCGGTGCGGGCGTCGCCTCCGACGGCGTACTGACCGCGGAATCAGCCGCACCGTTACCGAGATCGAAGAAGCTGGTGTCGATGCCGTGGCTATCGAGGAAGGCTCTGACGTTGGCGAGCTGCGACTTGAGGGTCTTGCTCAGCAACGAAGCCTGCTCGGCAATGGTGGCGCCGCCGAGATAGGCGATGCCGACGAGCATCAGGGCCAGCGCGGTGCAGACGATCGCGAGCCGCACCGCATGCGGCAGGGGCACGCGGCGGCCGAGCGCGATCGTCAGCGCGTTTAGACCGAGACCGAGCAGCATGCCGGTGAAGATCAGCAGCAGGGTGGCGGCGAAATACCAGGTGAAGGCGAGCAGCGCGGTGAACAGCACGACGCCGATGCCCCCGACCGAGATTGCCCAAGCCTGATCCCGAGCCTGGTCGTCGCGGGTCCGGAAGCGTTCATCTTTGGACATCGTCACATCGGGTCCTTTTCAGCGCGGCGCGCCGCACTCTCTCGACAAACGCGCTTCCGATCAAGTCCGCGTCGACGCGCTGGTTTGACGGCGGCGCGCCGGCGGTGCAGAGCGATGAGGAAAGAACAGTGGGGGCCGCTTGAGCTTCATCAGCAAATGGGTCGGTCTACTCGGGCTCCTGGCCGTGCTCGTGATCGGCGACCAGATCCGGATCAACCGGCCCGGCCACAAATTTCGCCTCACGGTCGAGGTGACGACACCCGACGGGATCAAGACCGGGTCCGGCGTTCTGGCGGTCGTGCCCGACCGCAACTATAACCGCGGCGGCCGTACCACGACGCGCGGGGAGGCGGTGTTTGTCGACCTCGGCCAAGACTTGGGCCAGGACCGCGGCAAAGGCAGGAATCTGGTGGCATTGCTGGCGCACCGGCAGGGCTCCAAGCTGGACTTCGACGACATCAACTATGTCGCGCTCCGCGCCTATGGCGCCGCGCGCGGCAACCGCGTCTCGTTCAACGATATCTACCGGCAGACCGGCGTCGTGCCGGTGCAGGGCGACCTCGTTCCCGTGCTCGTGAGCTTTGGCAACCCCAATGATCCCAAGACCGCGCGCCTTGTCGCCGCCGACCATGCCGAGGCGGTTCTGGGCGACGGCTATGCGATCCGTAGCCTCACGGCCGAGGTCGTGCCCAACGGGTTTTGGCCGATTGATTTCGGTGGGGCGCTCGGGGAGCCCGTGACGCGCGGAATCGACGCGAAATTGCCCTGGCTGACCGCGCCGGGCGATCCGGCGGCAATTGCACTGGAGGCCGCCGGCCTGCCTGCCGGGGGCGAGGCCCGGGAGGCATTTGCGCGAAAATAGCATTGCCGTCCCGCGTACCCTTCTGTTGAATTTGTTCCATCGGAGGGGCATGTTTGGGGAATCTTCTTCGGCGGAGAGGCACGGAACGACAGATGAGAAAGCCGGTCGTCGGCGTGATCGGGAATTCCCATCGCGTCGAAAATCGATTTCAGGTCCAGATGGTCGGCGAGCGAAACCTGCGCGCCGTGGCCGAGGTCTCCGGTGGCTTGCCGTTGATCGTCGCGGCCGCGCCCGACATCACTGATATCGGCGCGCTGCTCGACGTGGTCGACGGGATCGTGCTCACCGGCGCCCGCGCCAATGTCCATCCGACCCGCTTCAATGTCGATCCGTGTGAGCGGCACGAGCCCTACGATATCCATCGCGACGAGGTGGCGCTGGCGCTTTCGGTCGCCTGTGTCGCCCGCGGCGTGCCGCTGTTCGGCATCTGCCGCGGCCTCCAGGAGATGAACGTCGCCTTCGGCGGCTCGCTGCATCCCGAGATCCGCGAAATCCCCGGCCGCATGAACCATCGCATGCCCCGGCTCGAGAACGGCGAGATCCATCCCGATCCGACCGTCGTGTTCGCCGACCGTCACGACGTCGACCTGACGCCCGGCGGGGCGTTCGCAAGACTGCTCGGCTGCGAGAAGATCCGGGTCAATTCGCTGCACGGGCAGGGCATATTGGAGCCGGGCAAGCGCGTGCTGATCGAAGGCATCGCCGAGGACGGCACCATCGAGGCGATCCGCATCGCGGACGCCCCGACCTTTGCGCTCGGCGTGCAATGGCACGCCGAATACGATCCCCAGCACAATCCCATCAACCGCAAGCTGTTCGAGGCGTTCGGCGAAGCGCTGGTCGCAAGGCAGAAGGCGGCGGCATAGGGGACCCTCGTGTCCCGGACGCGCTGCAGCGTTCTGACGCTGCTGCGCAGAGCCGGGACCCAGCGCTGTGAACTCCGTTGCGATATGGGCCCGCGGCTCTGCAGCGCACCGCCAAGGGGCGCTGCGCCGCGTCCGGGGCGCGAGAGCACGAGTTTGGCGCTCCCTCTCTCCACGTCGTCATTGCGAGGAGCCCTTGCGACGAAGCAATCCAGACCCTTCCGCGGCGGCAGTCTGGATTGCTTCGCTGCGCTCGCAATGACGGTGCAAGGGGCATCGTCGGCATTCTCCAACTCTCAGCTTACTGGCAGACACGCCTTCGCAGTCTCGCGGCGCGTTTCGCCCGAGGCTTGCTGTCGTTCGGCGCCCGATGAAGGCCAAAGGGCGCAGGGAAGGCCGGGCGCCGGCGGCACCCGAGATCCGTGCGCTACGAAGATGCACACGGGGTGGATCACAGGTGATGCCGGTCGCCCGGCCCTTCCCTGCGCGGATGGTTTTAACGGTGTCCTTCGTGCTCTCCCCGGGGAGCGATGCACTATTGCCCCCGTCGCCTTGCGGATGATCGATGCGCGTGCCCGGTCGGGCCGCCACATCACCGCTGAGACTTGACGCACAGACCCCGGGCGTCAGGACCACACGACTTCTCCGTCCGCGGACGACCGGGCCGGATCGTCAGGGGCTGGCGCGTGCTCGCCCCCGGTGTCCAACCTGACCGCTGTGACCGCGCCGGGTCGTATCGCGTCGCCTGAGGACTCACGGTTGCCCGCCCTGTCATCACGCATGCCGCGCCGGCGCTACCGCATCCACCGCAAGCCCGGCCCGCATCTCGTGACGATCGCGAAGCGCCCCTTTGGCAGGGGCCGGGATGAGCGGTGTATGCCATAAATCCGAAATTCGGGAAAGTGGAATGTTTTTGCGGGCAGGGGTTGACGAGGTGTTTCGGTGTGTTGCCCGACGCCTCGTGGGCGGCTTGATCTTCTTGGGCGCTCGTCCTAGCCCAAAACGTCGAGGTCTGCCGCGGGATCGAAGCCGGTCGTGCTCGCCGCTGCGCTGCCAGCAAGTGACCCGGGCGGACCGCGCCGGATTGCGCTATCCTAATGCCGGGAGCCGCTTTATCGGGAAGACTTGTCGGGTGGGTTTGGCAGACACACCTAAAGTTCTGCCCAAGACCGAGGATGACCTTCATGAGCAGACCTGTGAAGACTGAAAGCGAACTGATCGCCATGGCGAAGGCCGAGTTGAAGGTCCACGCCGACTGTCCCGATGGCATGACAATTTCCATCCTTCGCGACGGTCATTCCTGGGAGTTTCGAGCCAGCGCTGATCAGGCCACCTCAGATCGGCCCGGTTACCCTGAATGCGTCGCCATGCTTGTCCAGATCGGCGATCATCTCTGCAAGCAGTACGACGTCGAGGGGTAGGCGTACCCGCAATTCGACCATGCCGCATGGGATCTCAGAGCATGCGTCCGAATACCATCGTCAGGCCAGCCGCGAATGACATGACGACCAGCAGGGGAATTGCTGTCTCGAAGAACGGAAGCGCCATCCATCGATGCGGTTGCCCGTTGCGAGGCAAGAACAACCAGAGGAGAGCAATTGACAAAACGACCAGGAGTGCGCCGATCACGAAATTCCCCTCTGGAGCAGCGATATCCGCGTTAAAGGCAGCCCGTCCGAGAATCGCGTTGCCTGCAGCCCCGCAGGCCAACCCATAAAGCACTGCGACCATGTTTTAGTCGTTGCTGCGCGAAATTGTCCATTTTCTTGTTGACCCGGAATTGGCTGACGGTAATTGTGCCTTGCTTCACGCGGCGGGCGAGACCTGAACATGTCTTGCCGAAAACCGACAACAAGAACGGGCGGAAGCATCAGGAGGGTGAACTAGCTCCCGCGCAGAAGTGGAAGGCTGCTGATACAGCGCCTGATCCTGCTCGTTTGGGGGGGAGCACTCAGCGAGCGGGGAAAAGGCATCGATGCGCCCATTGTTGGCGGTAAGTACGGCTATCGACTGGCTGAATGAAAAGGTCGGCAACGTCTGCAACATTCTGGTGCTCGCGGCCTGCGTGGTCAGCGCTGTAAATGCGATGATCCGGTATGCCTTCAGCTACAGTTCCAACAGCTGGCTCGAGACGCAGTGGTATATGTTCGCCGTCATCGTGATGTTCGGCTCGTCCTATACCTTCAAACGCAACGAGCATGTGCGCGTCGAAATCCTGTACCTCATGCTTTCCGAACGCGGCCAGCTGTGGCTCGACCTGATCGGGACATTGGTTTTCCTCGTCCCGGCGTGCCTGCTCCTCAGCTACCTCTCGTGGTCGATGTTCTACAACTCGCTCATCATCGGCGAGATGTCCAATAATGCTGGCGGCCTCCTCCGGTGGCCGATCAAGTTTGTCCTGCCGGCAGGATTTTTCATGGTGGCTTTGCAAGGTGTTTCGGAAGCCATCAAACGCATTGCGGCCTTGCGTGGTGAAGTCACCATCGAGGCGAAATACGAGCGGCCGACCCAATGATCACGATTGATATGATGCCGCCGCTGATGTTCGGCGGGCTGGTCTTCGCCATGCTGATCGGATTTCCGGTCGCTTTCACGCTGGCCGCTCTCGGCCTTTCGTTCGGCTTTCTCGCGATCCACGAAGGATTTTTCGGGTTTAGCTTCCTCCAGGCAATCCCCGAGCGCATCTACGGCAGCGTTCTGGCAAACGAACTGCTGCTGGCAATTCCATTCTTCACGTTCATGGGATCGATCCTCGAGCGATGCGGCCTCGCAGAGGACATGCTGGATTCAATGGGGCAGTTGTTCGGCCCCATTCGCGGCGGTCTCGGCTATTCCGTGATCATTGTCGGCTTCATCCTCGGCGCTATCACAGGCACCGTGGCGGCGCAGGTGATCGCGATGGCGCTGATCTCGATGCCGGTGATGATCCGCTACGGCTACAACATGCGCTACATCACCGGCGTGCTCGCGGCCTCCGGCACCATCACCCAGCTGGTGCCTCCCTCACTGGTTCTGATCGTGCTCGCGGATCAGCTCGGGAAGTCGGTTGGCGATATGTATCTGGGCGCCTGGGGCCCATCGCTGCTTCAGATCGCACTCTTCGCGGGCTACACGTTTGCTCTGAGCGTGATCAAGCCGGGTCACGTTCCGGCGGTACCCAAGGAAGCAAGGACACTCACAGGCTGGGCGCTCTGGCGCAAATGCCTTTTGGGCATCATCCCGTCCGCCGTCCTGATCTTCGTAGTGCTCGGCACGATGATGCTCGGCCTCGCCACCCCGACCGAAGCAGGCGCGATGGGCGCAGTCGGCGCGATCGTCCTCGCCGTCATCCATCACAAGGATTTCAGCTCGGCTGGTCACAAGGTATTGTTCGTCGGCGTTGCGGCCGCGGGTGTCGGTACCATCATCGGCATCTACTTCACGCCGAATCTGGTGTTCAAGATCGCCTTTGCGATTGCCTATCTCGCAGTCGCCTGGGTTTGCATCGAGACGATCAGGATTCCCGACCTCCGCATCCTGGTCAAGCAGGGCTACGAGACTACCATGCGCATCACCTGCATGGTGACGTTCATCCTGATCGGATCGACCTGCTTCTCGATCGTCTTTCTCGGCTGCAACGGTGGTGTCTGGCTGGAGCACATGCTGACGTCGCTGCCGGGCGGCGTCTGGGGCTTCCTGATCTTCATGAACCTCTTCATCTTCTTCATCGCCTTCTTCCTCGACTTCTTCGAGATCGCCTTCATCATCATCCCGATGATCGCGCCGATCGCGCAGAAGCTGCTCACCCCCGTCGTCGGGGCGGATGCGGCCTTGATCTGGTTCGGTGTCATGCTCTGCGTCAACATGCAGACCTCGTTCCTGCATCCGCCCTTCGGCTTCGCCTTGTTCTACCTGCGGGGCGTGGCGCCGAAGGAGGTCAAGAGCTCGGACATCTATTGGGGCGCGATGCCCTGGATCGGTCTGCAGGCGATCATGGTTGCGGTCGTCATCGCGTTCCCGATCACCGTCACCGGGCTGCTGGACGCTCCCAGGAAGGTGGATCTGGACAAGATCAAGATCGAAATTCCGGATATTGAGCTGCCACCGCCGCTTGATTTCGGCCAGCCGAAGAATTGAGGGAATATCTCTGCCCGGGATCGATCCGGGGAGAGATATTGGGGGGCTGCCGGCCGCCTGCGAAGGCATGCCCCTTTGCACGGGGAACAGCAGCCCCAATGGGGATTTTGCGACTGACCGATCGTCTGGTGGAGTAGACGGTCACCTCGTGCTGTGGCTAAGTTTAAGCCCAGAGCAGCATTAGGAGAGCCCGATGCCGTATTTCCCATCTGAACAAGACCGAGACCTCCGCATCTGCAAGGTGCTTGCCGACCTGTTTTGCGCAATTCTGCTCGGGACCTTTTCCATCGTGTTCTTCGGCTGGCTCGGCGGCATTGCCGCCTTCGTTATCCTTGAAGCTTGTCTGATCGGGCTCGACTGGCTCATCCCCAGCGCGGACGACGCGGCAGGAGTTGTCCGCTAAGGGCATCTTCAACGGCCGAACCTCGCTTCGTTCATTCCTGGCCGCCGGACGATGTGGGTGCGTAGGGCGGATTAGCCGAAGGCGTAATCTGCCGTTTTGATCGTTGGGACGCATGAATGCCGAACTACCGTCGTGCACTGGTTTCGGGCGGTTGCTGGTCTTCACCGTCAATCTGCTCGATCGAAAGCGAAGACTCCTCGTCGAGCATATTGACGCCCTGCGCGTAGCTGTTGCAGCCACACGTCGGGACTATCCGTTCAAGATCGATGCGTTTGTCGTTCTTCCGAACCACCTTCATGCGGTCTGGACGCTTCCGGACGGCGATGCCGATTTTTGGGCGGGGAATAGCAGCGCGGACGGTGACTTTGGCGAACGTGCGTGAGTCGCGAGCAAGCGGCGGATTACGCCTTCGGCTAATCCGCCCTACGAGAACCGGCTCCATGCATCGAATGCGTATTCCAAATCTCGGACGAATAAACCAATCGGTAGGAATTGATCCGCCTCTGTTTTTACGGATCTGATTTGTTCTTTGAGAACGAAGTGGAGTCAGATGCAGAACGAAAGCCGACGGATCTGATCTGCAAGGTTTATCCCTGCACCATCCGCTCCATCCGCCGCGCGCGATAGGCCTGCGGTGACATCAAAGTCAATTTCCGGAACGCCTTGCGAAAGCTGCTCTCGTCCTCGTAGCCGGCCGTGCGCGCGATGGCCTTGATCGGCTGCGTTGTCGTCTCCAGCAGCGTGCGCGCGTGCTCGACGCGGCGGCGCATGATGAAGGCCTGCGGCGGTTCGCGCGTGAGCTCCTGAAATTTCCGGTTCAGCGTACGCTCACTGAGGCCGAGCGCGCCGGCAAGGCGCTTGACCGTCATCGGGGCCTTGCCGGTGCGGCGAACCAGCAGGTCGGCTCTGGTCAGCAGCGGGTCCTGCGAGAGCAGATAGCCGACGGGCATGAAAATCGATTGGGTCCGCTGGGCCGTGTCGATGACGACGTAGTCCGCGCACAGCTTTGCGATCTCCTTGCCCTCGACCATCTCGATCAGCCGGAGCAGGAGGTCGACCCACGACATCGGCCCGGCCGCGCAGACGAGGCGGTCGGTCGCGGTGATAACAGCGTCGGCCGCGAGGTCGACCGCTGGATGGCGTTGCCGCAGCTCGCCTTGCAGCCACCAGGTGATGGTGGCGCGGCGGTTGT
>NZ_JALBHA010000226.1:0-9440 GCF_023006445.1 Bradyrhizobium sp. SHOUNA76 | reverse complement strand
CGGCTGTCGATGGTGCTGGCGGTGCTGGAGGCCCATTGCGGGGTCAAGCTGTCCGGCCACGACGTCTATCTCAACGTCGCCGGCGGCCTGCGCATCCACGAGCCGGCGGCCGACCTTGCCGCCGCGGCGGCGCTGGTTTCCTCTCTGGTTAACGCGCAGTTGCCCACGGATGCGGTCTATTTCGGCGAGATCTCGCTGTCCGGCGTGGTGCGCCCGGTGGCACAGACCCCGGCTCGGCTGAAGGAAGCCGCGAAACTCGGCTTTCAGCGCGCCGTGCTGCCCGAATCGGCCCGGGGCGAGGCTGGCGGCGATGCCGGATTGACGCTGAATGCGGTCAACAGCCTGACGACATTGGTGGCCGAGATCGCCGCCCGCGGCTCCCGCCGGGGCGAATCGAACGCGCCGGCAGAGAAAAATGCCACACCGGCAAGATTCCGCCGCGGAGAGGGTTAGGTGGAGGTGACGCCGGAGGCCCCCGCCGCTATACAGCCGTCACAAAAGCAACATGGGATTGCGTGGTTGCGGCCTTGCCGGGAACGCCGTCTGCCCCTCTTTTAGGGCAGCGGCCAAACACCGATTCGGCTAGAGCACCTTTGAAGTACGAGCGGACCAGACCAGCCGATGCCAGTTACCATCCTCGACCTGATCCTGCTCGGTGTGATGCTGATTTCGGGCCTGCTTGCCTTGGTCCGCGGCTTCATGCGCGAAATCCTGTCGATCGCAGCCTGGGGCGCCGCGGCGATCGTGACGCTGTACTCGTTCTCGAAGCTGCTGCCGACCGCAAAGACCTACTTCAATAACGACACCGTCGCGACAGTGGTCGTGATCGCCGGCGTATTTGTCGGCACCCTGGTCGTGGTCTCCGTGATCACGGTCCGGATCTCCGACATGATCCTGGATTCGCGCATCGGCGCGCTGGATCGAACCCTGGGTTTCCTGTTTGGCCTCGCTCGCGGCCTTTTGATCGTCGTGGTAGCCTACCAGTTCTTCATCTGGCTGGTTCCCGACAAGCAGCAGCCGGATTGGGTCCGCGGCGCAAAGTCCCGAACGGTGCTTGATTCGACGGGAGATTGGCTGAAGTCGCTCTTGCCGGATGACCCCGAGAACACCATCTTGAAGAGATTCAAGAAAAACAAACCAGATGATGATCAAGCTGATTCCGAGCAGCAGCCTTCGGGCAGTGGCGACGGATACAGTAAACCTGCTCGTGACAGTTTGAAGAAACTGATCGAGAAACCTGCGGCGCGTTGATTGCCCCTAAAAGAGAGGCGTGGACGAGATGCGACACCCTGACCAGGACGCCCAACTTGATCTCGATCCAAACGCCGGTCCAGGCCCGGCCGCGCTAGAGGTTCAGGACGATCTGGAGGGGGATACGCTGCGCGAGGAATGCGGCGTCTTCGGCATCTACGGTCACCCCGACGCCGCCGCCATCACCGCGCTCGGCCTGCACGCCCTTCAACACCGCGGCCAGGAAGCCGCCGGCATCGTCTCCTACGACGGCAGCCGTTTTCACTCAGAACGCCGGCTCGGCCTCGTCGGCGACACCTTCTCCCGCCGCGAGGTGATCGACCGCCTGCCCGGCAACATGGCCGTCGGCCATGTCCGCTACTCCACCACCGGCGCCACCATCCTGCGCAACGTCCAGCCGCTGTTCGCCGAGCTCAATGCCGGCGGCCTTGCGGTCGCCCATAACGGCAACCTCACCAACGGCCTGACGCTGCGCCGCGAGCTCGTGAAGAACGGCGCGATGATGCAGTCGACCACCGACACCGAGGTGATCCTGCATCTGGTCGCGCGCTCCAGGCGTAGCCGCTTCATCGAGCGCTATATCGACGCGCTGCGCGAGATCGAGGGCGCCTATGCGCTGGTCTCGCTGACCAACAAGAAGCTGGTCGGCGCGCGCGATCCGCGCGGCATCCGCCCCCTGGTGCTCGGCGAGCTCGACGGCTGCCCGATCCTGACGTCGGAGACCTGCGCACTCGACATCATCGGCGCGCGCTTCATCCGCGACATCGAGCCGGGTGAAGTCATCGTGTTCGACGAGAACGGCCAGGACATCCACAAGCCGTTCCCGCCGATGGCGCCGCGTCCCTGCATCTTCGAATACATCTATTTCGCCCGTCCGGATTCCGTCGTGCACGGCCGCTCGGTCTACGAGGTCCGCAAGGCCTTCGGTGCGCAGCTCGCGCGCGAGAGCCACGTGCCGATCGACGTCGTCGTGCCGGTGCCGGATTCCGGCGTGCCCGCCGCGGTCGGCTACAGCCAGCATTCCGGCGTGCCGTTCGAGCTCGGCATCATCCGCAACCACTATGTCGGCCGCACCTTCATCCAGCCGACCCAGGCGATCCGCGAGTCCGGCGTGCGCATGAAGCATTCGGCCAACCGCGCCGCGATCGAAGGCAAGCGCATCATCCTGATCGACGACTCGCTGGTGCGCGGCACCACCTCGAAGAAGATCGTGCGCATGATGCGCGATGCCGGCGCCAAGGAAGTGCACTTCCGCCTCGCCTCGCCGCCGATCCTCTATCCCGACTATTACGGCATCGACCTGCCCGACCGCGGCGGCCTCCTGGCCGCGACGCATTCGCTGGAGGAGATGCGCGAGATCATCGGCGCCGACTCGCTCGCCTTCCTGTCGATCGACGGCATGTACCGCGCCATGGGCGAGCCCGGCCGCGACCCCGCCAATCCGAAATTCGCGGATCATTGTTTTACCGGGGCGTATCCGACCCACCTCACCGACCAGACCCAGACCGAGCAGCAGCCGCGGCAATTGTCGCTGCTGGCCGAGGCGAGCTGACGGCGCAGCCGTCATCCCGGGGCGGTGCGTAAGCACCGAACCCGGGATCTCGAGATTCCGGGTCTGGTGCTTCGCACCATCCCGGAATGACAAGTGCCGCGGGGGCTTGTCCCGGCCATCCACGCCTGTAAAACCCCGCCATGACAAAACCCCTCGCTGACCGCATCGCTCTCGTCACCGGCGCCTCGCGCGGCATCGGCTATGCCACCGCACTCGCTTTGGCGAAGGCCGGGGCGCATATCGTGGCGGTGGCGCGCACGCAGGGAGGGCTGGAAGAGCTCGACGACGAGATCCGCAAACTTGGCGGCAGCGCCACTCTGGTGCCGCTCAATCTTACCGATTCCGACGGCATCGCGCGTCTCGGCGCCGGCCTGCACGAGCGCTACGGCAAGCTCGACATCCTCGTCGGCAATGCCGGCGTGCTCGGCCCCTCCTCGCCGATCGGCCATATCGAGCTGAAGAGCTTCACCGACGTGATGGCGATCAACGTCTCCGCGAACTTCCAGCTGATCCGCTGCATGGAGCCGCTGCTGAAGCAGTCCGACGCCGGCCGCGCCGTATTCATCACCTCGGGCGCCGCCAACAAGGCCACCGCCTATGTCAGCCCCTACGCGGCGTCCAAGGCCGCGCTGGAGACGCTCGCGCGCGCCTGGGCGCAGGAAACCGCGAACACCAAGCTGCGCGTCAACCTGTTCAATCCGGGGCCGGTCCGCACCCGCATGCGCGCCACGCTGATGCCGGGCGAAGACCCGGCGACGCTCGATACGCCCGAGCAGGTCGCCGAATTGATCGTGCCGATGTGCGCGCCCGATTGGACCGAGACCGGCAAGTTCTACGATTACAAGACGCGCAGCCTCATGAGCTTCCGTTCGCCGGCCTGATTGACTCGCCTGCCTCCCCGCGATTGACTGCCCGCGCTTAAGCGGCAGCAAGCCGTAAACCAAAAAGGGAGGCCGCCATGGCGCCATGGCATGTTCGCGCAGATCTTGTGCGTGCGCTCGCAAATATCTCTCGCGCCTTTTCCATCCTGATCGCGGCCATCGCGTTTGTGCTTCCTGGCACGGCGAGCGCGGGCGACGTGCCGACTTTCGCGGTCGATGCCGCCTGGCCAAAGCCGCTGCCGAACAACTGGATCCTCGGCCAGGTCGGCGGCATCACCGTCGACTGGCAGGGCCATATCTGGGTGATCCATCGCCCGCGCTCGCTCACCGACGACGAGAAAGGCGCAAGCCTCACCCCGCCGCGCTCGAAATGCTGCGTGTCGGCGCCGCCCGTGCTCGAATTCGATAGCGACGGCAATCTGCTGCGGTCCTGGGGCGGTCCAGGCCAGGGTTACGAATGGGTCGGCCGCGAGCATGGCATCGAGGTCGACGAGCGCGGCTTCGTCTGGGTCGGCGGCAATGCCGACAACGACAACGCGATCCTGAAATTCACGCTCGACGGCAAGTTCGTCGCCCAGATCGGCAAGATCGCGCCGAGCCTCGGCAGCAACGACACGACGCAGCTCGGCAAGCCCGCCGAAACCGCGATCGACAAGGAGGCCAACGAAATCTACGTCGCCGACGGCTACGGCAACCGCCGCGTCATCGTGTTCGATGCGACCACGCTGGCGTACAAGCGGCACTGGGGCGCCTATGGCAACAAGCCCGAGGACACCAAGCAGGCGCCTTACGACCCTAAGGCGCCGGTGTCGCAGCAATTCGGCAATCCCGTCCACTGCGTGAAGCTCGCCAATGACGGTCTCGTCTATGTCTGCGACCGCATCAACAACCGCATCCAGGTGTTCAAAAAGGACGGCAGCTTCGTGAAGGAGTTCTTCTTCGAGAAGAACACGCTCGGCAACGGCGCGGTTTGGGACATCGCGATCTGGCCCGACCCGAAGCAGACCTATTTGCTCAGCGCCGACGGCGAGAACAACGAGATCAGGGTCGTCAAGCGCGAGGACGGCAGCGTGGTCGGCAGCTTCGGGCACAGCGGCCGCAACGCCGGCCAGTTCCACTGGGTGCACGCCATGGCGATTGACGCCACGGGTAATGTCTATACCGCCGAGGTCGACACCGGAAAGCGCATCCAGAAATTCAAGCTGACGTCGGACGCGCTCAAATAGCGTCTTGACGCATTTTGTCCAAAAGTTAACCGAGCGATGACGCTACGACGCAGCGTCATCCGGCTTTAGGCGCATTGCCGCCGGCCGTGGGACAGGCTAGAGCCATCAGCCGGAACAAGGCTCCGCAAGAAAGCCGTCCGCATATTTGACAATGGAGGAAACCTTTCATGACGACGACGTTCGCACGCCGCTCCGCGGCCCTTCTGGCCTGTGCCGCTTTCGGTTTTGCCACATCCGCCTTTGCCCAGGACAAGACCGTCAAGATCGGCGTGCTCAACGACATGTCGAGCCTCTATGCCGACATCGGCGGACCGAACTCCGTGGTCGCAATCAAGATGGCGGTCGAGGATTCCGGCCTGCTCAAGAAGGGCTGGAAGATCGACGTGCTCAGCGGGGATCACCAGAACAAGCCCGACGTCGGCGTCAACATCGCCCGGCAGTGGATCGACAACGATAAGGTCGATGCGATCGCGGACACGCCGAGCTCCGGCGTCGCGCTGGCAGTCAGCAACCTCGTCAAGGAAAAGAATGCGGTGCTGCTCAATTCGGGCGCGGCCACCGCGGACCTCACCGGCAAGGCCTGCACGCCGAACACGGTCTCCTATACCTACGATACCTACATGCTCGCCAACGGCACCGGCAAGGCGCTGACCAAGGCGGGCGGCGACAGCTGGTTCTTCCTTACCGCCGACTATGCGTTCGGTCACGCGCTGGAACGCGATACCAGCGCCGTCGTCACCGCCAATGGCGGCAAGGTGCTCGGCGGCGTCAAGCACCCGCTCAACACGGCGGACTTCTCGTCCTTCCTGCTCCAGGCGCAATCGTCGAAGTCCAAGATCATCGGCCTCGCCAATGCAGGCGGCGACACCACCAACGCCATCAAGCAGGCGGCCGAGTTCGGCATCGTCCAGGGCGGTCAGAAGCTCGCCGCGCTGCTGCTGTTCATCAACGATGTGCATTCGCTAGGCTTGAAGACCGCGCAGGGCCTGACCTTCACCGAATCCTTCTACTGGGACCTGAACGACAAGACCCGCGAATGGTCCAAGCGCTTCTCGGCGCTGGCCAGCAAGAACGCGATGCCGTCGATGACCCAGGCCGGCAATTACGCGATGGTGCTGCATTATCTGAAGGCAATGGAAGCGCTCGGCGGCAATCCCCATGACGGCGCCAAGGTCGTCGCCAAGATGAAGGAGCTGCCGACCGACGATCCGCTGTTCGGCAACGGACCGCTGCGCCAGGACGGCCGCCGTCTCATCCCGGCTTACCTGTTCGAGGTGAAGAAGCCCGAGGAGTCGAAGGGACCGTGGGACTATTACAAGCAGATCGCCACGATCTCCGCGGAAGACGCCGCCAAACCGCTCAAGGACAGCGATTGCCCGCTGGTGAAGAAGTGACCGCATAGAAAGTAGGGTGGGTTAGCCCTGCGGCCGCGCGACGCGCAGTCCGTAGGGCGTAACCCACCACTTCTCTCGCGTCACGCAAGATGGCGGATTACGCTTTCGCTAATCCGCCCTACGGTTCTGAAGGCTTGGCTCAGCCGTAGGGTGGGCAAAGCGAAGCGTGCCCACGGCCATTTCATCGTCGTGGAGAGATGGTGGGCACGGCGCTTATGCGCCTTTGCCCACCCTACGAGACTGAGGGCTTGGCTCCACCCAGCGTCCGCACCGCGATCGCCACGCAGACCACCATCAACGCCGCCGCGAGCAGGAACGGCGCGCCGGGCAGATGCAGCGGCGCGCTGGCGCCGATGAAATAGGAAAAGGTCAGCGTGAACAGGAACGGGCCGACGAGCTGTGACACGCTCTGCACGCTCGCGGTCGCGCCCTGCAGCTGACCCTGCTGATCGGGCGCAACCAGCCGCGTCATCAGCGCTTGCGAGGCGGCACCCGAGATGCCCCACAGTGCCAAAATGGGAATTCCGATCCAGGATAGCGGTCCGGTCGGCGCCGCGCCGAGGACCACGAAGCCGAGGGCGCCACAGCACAGGCCCAGCAGCAGCGCGTTCCGCTCGCCGAGCACGCGCACGATCGGGCCGATGGCCAGTCCCTGCACCACCATGGCGCAGATGCCGACCATGGCGAGCGTCAATCCTACCGTCTTGGAATCCCAACCGTAGCGATAGGTCGCATAGAGCACGAAGGTCGAGGGCAGCACGACATGCGCGACCTGTGCGATGAAGTTGACGACCGACAACGCGGAGAGCACCGCATTGGATCGCAACAGACGCAGCGCCCCGATCGGACTGGCGCTTCGCCAGCGGAACGGCGCGCGCTTGTCGGGCGCAAGCGATTCCGGGAGGACGAAGAGCCCGTAAAGCGCATTGGCGAAGCTGAGGGCTGCCGAGGCCCAGAACGCCAAGCGCGGATCGATATCGCCGAGCAGGCCGCCGAGCGCCGGCCCCAGGATGAAGCCGGCACCGAAAGCCGCGCCAATCCTGCCGAAGACCGCCGCGCGCCGCTCCGGCGGCGTGATATCCGAGATGTAGGCGAAGGCGGTCGAGATGCTCGCCGAGGTGATGCCCGAGATCACGCGTCCGATGAACAGCCAGACCAGCGACGGCGCCAGCGCCATCAGCACGTAGTCGGCCGCGAGCCCGAAATTCGACAATAGCACCACCGGCCGCCGCCCGAAGCGGTCCGACAACGCGCCGAGCAGCGGCGAGAACACGAACTGCATCAGCGCCCAGGCGGTGCCGAACAAGCCGAAGATGCGGGCCGCATGCGCTGTGTCGTTGTCGACGAAGCTCTCGATCAGCTTGGGCAGGATCGGCATGATCACGCCGAGCGCGAGCATGTCCAGCAGGATGGTGACGAAGATGAAGGCCACCGCGCCGCGCCGGACCGGCGGCGCGCCTTGCGCTGTCGCCTGGTCGGCCTCGTTGCTCACGACGGCCGCTTGCGCTTATGTGCGAAGGGATTGGCCTTCTCGCGCAGGGTGATGCGCACCGGCGTGCCCGGCAACTCGAACGTCTCGCGCATGGAATTGATCAGGTAGCGCAAATAGGACTGCGGCACCGCGTCCGCGCGCGAGCAGAACAGCACGAAGCTCGGCGGGCGCGCCTTGGTCTGCGTGATGTAGTTCAGCTTCAGCCTGCGGCCGGACACGGCGGGCGGCGGATTGGCCTGCACCGCCTGCTCGAACCAGCGGTTCAGCGCCGAGGTCGATACACGCCTGTTCCAGAGCGCATAGGCATCCTGGATCGCCTGCATCAGGCGATCGATGCCCTCGCCCATCAGGCCGGAGACCGCCACGATCGGCACGCCCTTGACCTGCGGCAGCAAGTGATCGGCATCGCGGCGCAGGCCCGAGATCGCGCCGCCACCCTTGCTCTCCATCAGGTCCCATTTGTTGACGGCGAGCACGACAGCGCGGCCCTCGCGCTCGATCAAATCGGCGATGCGAAGATCCTGCTCCTCGAAGCGGTTCTGCGCATCCATCATCATCACGACGACTTCGGCAAAACGGACCGCGCGCAGCGCGTCCGCGACCGAGAGCTTTTCCAGCTTCTCCTCGATGCGCGAGCGCCGTCGCAGGCCTGCGGTATCGAACACGCGAAAATCGCGGCCCTTCCAGCTGATCTCGACCGCGATGGAATCGCGCGTGGTGCCGGCCTCCGGGCTCGTCAGCAGACGCTCCTCGCCGAGCAGATGGTTGATCAGCGTCGACTTGCCGGCGTTGGGCCGGCCGACGATGGCGACCCGGATCGGGCGCGTCGCGGCCTCTTCCTCCGAGAGCGGCGCGTCGTCCTCGTTCTCGTCTTCGTCGACGGGCTCCGGCATCAGCTTGGCGAGTTCATCGTAGAGCTCGCCCATGCCCTCGCCATGTTCGGCCGAGATCTGAATGGGATCGCCGAGGCCGAGCGCAAACGCCTCCATCGCGCCGGCATCGCCGTGCTTGCCCTCGCTCTTGTTGGCGACCAACAGCACCGGCTTGTTGGCCTTGCGGGCGAAATCGGCGAAGGCGCGATCGGTCGGCGTGAGGCCGACGCGGGCATCGATGACGAAGAACAGCGCGTCCGCCTGCGCGATCGCGGCCTCGGTCTGCTCCTGCATGCGCGCGGTCAGCGAGCCCTTGGCGCCCTCGTCGAGGCCGGCGGTGTCGATGATGGTGAATTCGAGATCGCCGAGCCTGGCCTCGCCCTCGCGGCGATCGCGGGTGACGCCCGGCAGGTCATCGACGAGCGCGAGCTTCTGTCCGACCAGGCGGTTGAACAGCGTCGATTTGCCGACATTGGGCCGGCCGATGATGGCGATCGTGAAGGACATCAATCATTCGTGCGCTGCCGGGGCAGCGCCTGTCAATGCAATGGAGACAATTGTTTGAGCATGATCTTTTCGGAAAACCGATTCACACTTTTCCGGATCATGCTCTAGCGCGAGAAGCTGCCGCTCGGCAGCGGCGCCGGGAAACCACCCTGCGACTGCTGCTGGGTGGTCTGGGTCGGTTGCGCCTGCTGGACCGGCTGATCCGGCGGCGGCGCAGTGGTGCGCTTGCGGACGATCTTGTGCTTGGGCGGCGGAGCGGCTGTGG
>NZ_JALBHA010000225.1:0-9455 GCF_023006445.1 Bradyrhizobium sp. SHOUNA76 | reverse complement strand
CACCCCCGGCCGCGCCATGGGCGTGGCCTTTGCGCATGCCGGTGTCGGCCCGGTTGAGCCCGCAGGCGCGGACCTTGACCAGCACCTGCGTGCCTTTCGGCTTGGGTTGAGCGACGTCGGAAATCCGAGCGCCTTCAGGGCCGTAGACGTAAGCCTTCATGGATTGCTCTCGCTTCTTGCAGTGATTATTCCGCGGCTTCGCGTTGCGGCTGAACGATCATGCCCTCCAGCCGGCTGCGGATGATGGCTTCGGCCTCGCGCACGATGCGGAAGATGAGCTCGGCGCAGGTCGGGATGTCCTGGATCAGGCCCTGCACCTGGCCGGCCGACCAGATGCCTTCGTCGGAATTGCCTGTCGCGTAGACCATCTTGCCGCGGGCCCCCGCAACGAGCTCGCGGATGTCCTCGAACTTGGCGCCTTCCTTCTCCATCGCGACCACCTTGGTCGAGATTTCGTTCCTGGCGACGCGCGATGTGTTGCGCATGGTGCGGAAGATCAGCTCGGTCTCGCGCTCGTCATTGGCGACGATCTTCTCCTTGATGAGCTGGTGGATCGGGCTTTCCTTCGTGGCCATGAAGCGCGTGCCCATGTTGATGCCGTCGGCCCCCAGCGCCAGTGCAGCGACGAGGCCGCGGGCATCGGCAAAGCCGCCGGAGGCGATCATGGGGATCTTGACCTTGTTGGCGGCGGCCGGGATCAGGATCAGGCCGGGCGTGTCGTCCTCGCCGGGATGGCCGGCGCACTCGAAGCCGTCGATCGAGATGGCGTCGACGCCCATCCGCTCGGCCGAAAGCGCATGGCGCACGCTGGTGCATTTGTGCACGACCTTGACGCCGTGCTTCCTGAACTCGTCGACGTGCTCCTGCGGCTTGTTGCCGGCGGTCTCGACCACCTTGATGCCGCTCTCGATGATGGCGGCGCGGTATTCGGCGTAGGGCGGCGGCTTGATCGCGGGCAGGATGGTGAGGTTGACGCCGAACGGCTTGTCGGTGAGGTCGCGGCAGCGCGCGATTTCCTTCCTGAGGTCCTCCGGCGTCGGCTGGGTCAGCGCCGTGATGAAACCGAGCGCGCCAGCATTGGCGACGGCGGCGACCAACTCGGCGCGGCCGACCCATTGCATGCCGCCCTGGACGATCGGGTGCTCTACGCCGACGAGCTTGGTGAACCGTGTCTGCAACATGATGTGTTTCCCCCCGCCTCTCGTGGCGCTTTGTTATCGGTTGATGGCGGCAGGATGACGCCGGGGTCGGAAAATGTCTATTGGATCGGCTTGCGGTGAGGGCGGGGCAATCATGCGGGGGGTGAGGGGGATTCCGCGGGGCGGATAATTTCAGTTCCGTCATCCCCCCGCAACCGCGAAGCGGTTGTCGCTGGAAGTGCGAGCCATGGGACGCAACGCGTCGAATGGGGAGCCTCGAAGGATGAGCGGCCGCGCTGCCAGAGCCGGGCTGTCGCCCTTCGAGGCCTGCGCTTCGCTCCGGCGCCTCAGGGTGACGGTCATGGATCGGAGTTGCTGCTCCTCCATCGTCATTGCGAGCGTAGTGAAGCAATCCAGGATATTTCCGCGGAGGGATTCTGGATGCTTCGTCGCAAGGGCTCCTCGCAATGACGGAGCACGAGGCAAGGCCATCGCTCTTCAATTCGCACTTCGAACAGCAGACACACGATCGCCCTCTCGCGGCGCATTCTCGCCCGAGTTTTGCTTGATCGCGTCGCCCTTATCGAGACAAGGGCGCAGGGAAGGCCGGGCGCCGGCTGGCACCCGCAGTCCGTGCGCGAAAAGATGCACACGGGGTGGACCACAGGTCAGCCGAACGCCCGGCCTTCCCTGCGCGATGGTTTACGGCGTACTTCGTGCTCTCCCCGGGGAGCGATGCACTATTGCCCCCGTCGCCATGCAGATGATCGATGCGCGCGCCCGGTCGGGCCGCCACATCACTACAAGACTTGACGCACAGACCCCGGGCGTCAGGACCACACGACTTGACCGTCCGCGCACGTCTTCGCATGTCGCTTCGAGGGTTGGCGCGTGCTCACGCCCGAAGCCATGCGAAGACGCTGTCAGCGCCGGGTCGTATGCGCAAAGCCCTGTTGCTCACGGTTTCCCGCCCTGCAACGAGCTTCGCGCCCGACGCCGTCGCGTCCATCGCTGCCCAGCCCGCGGTTCGTGACGATCGCGATCCGCCCCTTGTCTCGGGCCAGGGTGTTCGCTTGTACGACAAATCCGAATTTCGGTAAAGTGGAATATTTGCGGCAGCGGGGCTTGACAGGCGGGGTGCGGGATTGTGCGGGTGTGTTGCCCGACGGGCGAGGGGGCGCTTCGAACTCCGGCGAGGTGTTGTGCGCGCCTGCTATCAACACGTCATTGCGAGCGCAGCGAAGCAATCCAGAATCGTCCTGCGGAGGGATTCTGGATTGCTTCGTCTCTGTGCTCCTCGCAATGACGGCGAGGGGATGATGGAGGTTCGTAGCCCGGATGGAGCGCAGCGCAATCCGGGGCTGGTGCGGCAAGCGAGGGCGGTCCCGGATTTCGCTGCGCTCCATCCGGCTACTAGGCCGCTACGGCGACACGGCCGCCAATCCAGGGCTGCGGCTACTCCGCCGACAGCCGCACCATCTGGCGGCCGCCGTTCATTTCCTTGAGGCGGTTGACGAAGTTTTCCGGGCGCTGCCAGCGGTTGGGGACTTGCAAGCCCATGAACTCGGCGATGTCGCCGATGAAGCCGGTGCAGTTGGCGGTTTCGGCGTTCCAGACCGGAGAGCTCGCCTGCAATTTCTTGATATAGGCGAACACGCGCTTGGCATCGGCCTCGTTCAGATAGACGCGATAGTTCGCGGTCAGATAGTCCGGATCGAGATCGCCGTAGCTCGCGCCGGTCTCGGACGGCACGAAGGTGATGTGACCGAGCACGTAAGCGAGCGTATCGCCCGCCGGCGTGAGGCCTGCGACCTCGACCGCCTTCTCGCTGGTCTTGCCGTACCAGACGAAAGCATGGCCCCAGCTTGCGGCCGTGCGGGCGCGGAAGTCGACGTAATACGGACCTTTCTCCACGCGCGCGAGGGAGCGCCGCGTCGATTGCGGCGCCGGCCGTGATGTGGAGCCGGTCGTGGCAAGCGCATTGGCGTCAACGCGCTTGTTCGCTTCGTGCGCCGAAGCCGAGGGCATCAGGCACGCGATCATCGCCGCGAGCGCGAGCCCCGCAAGGATGCAGGATCCCGATCGATCAGGTCTGTTCGTCACGCTGTGCCCCTCGACTGTCGGCCGCTTACGCTGGTTTTGCGCGCCTTGCGCTGGCGCGTCAGTAGCGCGCCGCGACCGGGCCGGGCGCCTTGCCGATCGGGGCCTTTCCAACCGGGCTCTTGCCAATCGGCATCTTGCCGATCGGCGCCTGCTCGGCCGGATAGGCCGGCACGGGCTGACGGCGCGGCAGATCCGCAGCGTTCGCGGCCGTCACCAGAGCAAGCGTGGCACCCAGAGCAATTACAATCTTCTTCACAGCGATACCCCTAGAAGGTTTGGTCCAAACACGGCAGTGCCGTGCCCCCAGACACGCCTCACAGAAGGGCGTCCGAATGCGACCAAGTTGCGGCGTGCGCGAGGCATGTCGGCGGCATTGGCGCGCGAAGATGTGATGTGTACGGATGTTTCGGAGGGGCGCGATGCCGGTCTGTAGGATGGGTAGAGCGCAGCGAAACCCATCGGCTATTTGCGCGACGAGAGATGATGGGTTTCGCTGCGCTCTACCCATCCTACGCACGTCCGCGATTTCGTAGCCCGCATGAGCGCAGCGATATGCGGGGTCTTTTACGGATGGTCCCGGATGTCGCTTCGCTCATCCGGGCTACGGCACCGATGTTCTCACCCGATCCGGTTGAGGCTGTTCCGGATCGTCGCGAAGATGCCGCCGATGTCCTTGCGCAAGGCGTCGAGCGCGTTGAAATTATCGAAGATGCGGGCGAGGCGGTCTTCCACCTCGCGCTTGCTCTTGGCCAGCGTCTCGACGCGTGAGGCGAGGGTGACGTCGCCGTTCGCCTCGATCTCGCCGACGGTTTTGGCGAGGAGGTCGCGGGTGGTGCCGACGTCCGCGATCATGGCCTCGATGCCGAACACCGGGGCCTTGAGCGGGACGAGGTCGTTTTGCGACTTCGACAGCTCGGCCTTGAAGGCGTTCAGCGTCGCCAGCGTCTCCTGTAGCGCGCCGAGGCGCTGGCGCGACTGAAGGACGAAATCGTTCAGCGCGTTCTGGCGCTCAGTGAGGGTTTTGCCGTCGGCGTCCGTCTCGACATCGGCGAGCGAGCGTTCGAGCTGGGCCCGGCGTTGGCCGAGCTCCTCGAAATCGAGCCGGATGGTTTTCAGGATGTTGAAGCTGTCGTCGATGCGGGCGAGGCGCTGCTCGATCTCGATCTTGTTGTTCGACAGCGTTTCGACGCGGGTGGCGAGCGGCGCCTCGCCGCCGGTCTCGAGCTCGTCGATGCTCTTGGCAAGGCGATCGTGGCTGAGGCTGAGCTCGTCGATCAGGGTGTTGATGCCGGCATCCGTTGATCGCAGCGGCACCAGCTCGGCGTGGGATTTCGCCAGATCCTCCTTGTACTGGTTCAGTGTTGCAAACGTCTCCTGGACCGCGTTCACCCGCCCCAGAAGCGCCGACACGTCGCGCGCGATGTCCCTCTGCCGGTCGGCGAGATTGTTCTTGCGGTCGTCGGTCTCGAGGTCATGCAGCGAGCGTTCGAGCTGATTCTGGCGGTCGCGGACCTCAGTGAAGACGGGCTCGACCGCGCGGCGCTGATCGGCCACCTTGCCGACCATCTCGCGCAGCGCCTGCTGGCGGCGGCGGATCTCGGCGAGCTGGTCGTGCATGTCGGTGGATTCGTTGCGACCCTGCTGGAGCAGCGCGCGCTGCTCGGTCTCGCCGAGCTTGTCGTGGAGGGCGGAGACCGCTTCGCGGGGATCGCTTTCGATCAGGTGCTGGACGGTGGCATCGAGGTGGTTTTGCAGGGCGTGGGCGACGACGACGTCCTCCCTGGTCTTCCTGAGGCGGTCGCGCAATTTGTCGAGGCGCCGGTCCTGGCGTGACAGCCGCCAGGCGGTTGCCCCGATCAGTGCCAGACCTGCGGTCAGGATCGCGCCGGTCGTGAGGCGCTGCGGCACGGGCAGGCCCGCGAACCAGGCGGGCAGGTGACTGAGGTCATAACCGAACGCCTGCTGGGCGAGAAACGTGATGGCGGCGAGCAGGACAAACCAGGCAACCAGGAAAAACAGCCACATCGTGACTCCTCAGCCGGTACACATTTTCGCCATGATTGCTATTGGAGAGCGGAACCGAGATCAAGGCCCGCGCGGCTCGCCGGAGGTTTCCGGTAGCGCGATTCACGGCTGGTTGCGTCAGCCGATCAGTGGAGAGCGGCTGGGTTGCCGGGTTTTCCCGAAGACGCGAGGCCTGTAGCCCGCATGAGCGCAGCGACATGCGGGACCACGTCAAGGCCTGTCCCGGATGTCGCTCCGCTTATCTGGACTACCGCGTCGTGCTCGCGATCACTTCCCGAGGAAGTTCGAGCGCATCCTGTCGGCGAACCAGACGACGAAGATCGCAGCGAACGCGAGGGCAAAGTACAGAGCCGTCCACAAAAGTGCATTACCGGCATTCGTCATGGCGTCCTCCTTGCATCAGAAATCGATCTGTCGCCAGGAAGGATAATGGCGGCCGCCACGGCGCGATTTGCGCAGGATCAATTTTGCCGCGCTGCAGCGAAAATGGCCGGTGAGCCGTCATTCCAGCGGCACGATGGTGTTGCGTCCGCGAATGATGGTCAGGCTATAGCCTGTGGCCCGGATGGAGCGAAGCGCAATCCGGGATTCTCTCCCCGCGGCAAGCGCCCCGGATTCGCTTCCGCTCCATCCGGGCTACGGCACCGCGTGGTGGCTACAGCCGAAACTCGTTGGTCAGCTCGCCGATGCCGTCGATCGCGACGGTCACCGTGTTCACCGGCTCCTTCATCACGCCGACGCCGACCGAGGTGCCGACGGCGATGAGGTCGCCGGGGAGCAGGGTCATGTCGTGGGAGATTTTGCTGACCAATTCCTGCGCGGTGAAGATCATGTCGGAGATCGGGTAGTTCTGCCGCTCGGCGCCGTTGAGAATGGTGCGGACAACGAGCTTGGCCGGATCGAGGCCGGTTGCGATGACGGGGCCGAACGGGCCGTAATCGTCGATGCCCTTGGCGCGGGCCCATTGCGGGAAGGTGGGGTCGCTGGTGAGAATGTCGTTGGCGGTGATGTCGTTGACGCAGGTGTAGCCGAAGATGAAGCCGTCGGCTTCGCCCGGGGAGACACGCGCGCAGGTCTTGCCGATGACGATGCCGAGTTCGCCCTCATAGGTGGTCTTGCCGTCGTAATAAGAGGGACGGCGGATCACGGCGCCGGGCGTCGTGATGCTGGTGGTGGCCTTGAGCAGATAGAGCGGCTCCGGCGGCTCGGGCTGGTTCAGCTTGGCGGCCAGCGCGTGAAAATTGTTCCAGAGCGCGACGATCTTGCTGGGCGCGCACGGGGCGAGCAGTTCGACCTCCGACAGCACCAGGCTCTTGCCGGTCGGGGCGTTGCGGCCGAACATCTCGCCCTCATGCACCCTGATCCCCGATGGCGTCAGCGTGCCGAAACCGGTCGTGCCGGCATGGCGGAAGCGCAGCCAGTTTTTCACCTCGGTTGTCATCACGCCACCGCCAATGCGCGGGGATCCGATAGCGTCGAGACGCCGTCATAGAGGCCGGCGATGCGGGCGCGCTGGGTCACCATCGCCAGCACCGAGTCGAGTGCTGGCGTGGCGATGCCGGTGAGGCGGCCCATCTCCTGCACGACGGTGACGAGCGGGTCGATCTCCATGGGGCGGCCGCGCTCGAGATCCTGCAGCATGGAGGTCTTGTGGGCGCCGACCTTGCGGGCACCCTCGATGCGGCGCTCGACGTCGACGCGGAATTTGACCCCGAAGGTCTCGGCGATGCCTTGCGTCTCCACCATGATCGCGCGCGACAGCGAGCGCGTGGCCGGATCGGTGCAGATCACGTCGAGCGTTGCGTGCGTGAGCGCGCTGATCGGGTTGAAGCAGACATTGCCCCACAGCTTCAGCCAGATCTCGTCGCGGATGCGGTCGAGCACCGGGGCCTTCAGGCCGGCGGCGACGAAGAGATCGGCGAGGCGCGTGACGTCCGAGGTGATCTCGCCCGAGGGCTCGCCGAGCGGGAAATTGTTGCCGTAGACGTGGCGGATCACGCCGGGCGCCTCGATCTCGGTGGCGGGATAGACGATGCAGCCGATGGCGCGCTCGGCGCCGATCTCGCGCCACTGCCGCCCGCCGGGATCGATGCTCTCCAGCGTCGAGTTCTCGTATTGGCCGCCGTGCTTGTAGAAGTACCAATAGGGGATGCCGTTGACGGCGGTGACGATGCGGGTATGCGGGCCCAGGAGCGGCTGCATCTTCTCGATCACGCCGGTGATCGAATGCGCCTTCAGCGTGATGATGATGTAGTCCTGCACGCCGAGCTCGGCGGGATCGTCGGTGCAGCGGGGATGTACGGTGTGCTTCTCCTCGCCCGCGAGCAGCGTCAGGCCGCGCTCGCGCATCGCGGCAAGGTGGGCGCCGCGTGCGATGAGGCTGACATCGGCGCCTGCGCGCGCGAGCTGAACCCCGAGATATCCGCCGATAGCGCCGGCGCCGTAGATGCAGATCTTCATGAAGTCCTCGCGAAGGAGCCGAATTGGCAGTTGGTTCGATCGATGGGGCCACGGGGCCGCTGCACCTCTCCCGCTTGCGGAAGAGGTCGACGCGCTCGGAGAGCGCGGCGGGTGAGGGCTCTGTCCTCTTGGGGAGTCTCCCCAGCGGAGACACCCTCCCCCCAACCCTCTCCCGCAAGCGGGAGAGGGGGCGCGTCCTTTCCGTGGCTGGAAGCGTGCGACGCTTCAGGCGGCTGCTTGCGGCTTGCCGTTGATGGCCTCGTCCATGGCAGCTGCGATGTCGCGCATGCTGATGACGGAGACGAGGCTGTAGTCGTCGATCACGGGCAAATGGCGGATGTGATGAATGTTCATCAGATGGCGGACGTGCTCGATCGTGTCGCTCGAGGTGCAGGACACCAGCTGCTGCACCGAGACGAGCTGCGAGACCTTGACGTTGACGGCGTTCGCGCCGTGCTCGGCGACGGCGCGCACCACGTCGCGCTCGGTGAACATGCCGACCGCGGTGTTACCCTCGGAGCGGACCACGTCCTTGACCACGAGAGCGCTGATGTTGTTGGCGCGCATCAGCTTGGCGGCGATGCCCACCGTTTCGTTCATTCGCACCGTGACAACGCGCGGTGTCTTCTTGCGCAGAATGTCTCCGACCAGCATCGCAACCTCCCTGGGTGAATGTTGGGAGAAGTGTGGTATACATAATGCCAATCGTCAAGCATTGGATTGGGTGATCTGAAAAATCTTGCGACAGCGATGCTGACGTTTGTCATCGAGACAAAAAGAAAGGGGCGCATCGCTGCGCCCCGTTCTCGTCGTGCGAAAGCGTGCGGCGGTTACGCCGTCTCGGTCGTTGCGCTTGTCTTGGCGCTGCCGGTCGCGGCCTCGGTGCTCTCGGCTTCCTTGCCGAGGATGAAGGAGCGGCGCAGCGGCTTGATCACGAACAGCGCCATCAGCGCCGCCGTCGCATTCAAGGCCACGGCGACCACGAACACGGCCTTCCAGCCATAGGCCGCCGAGATCACGCTCGCGAGTGGAACGAGCAGGGAGGCGGTGCCCTTCGCGGTGTAGAGCATGCCGTTGTTGGTGGTTGCGAACTTCGAGCCGAAGGTGTCGCCGCAGGTCGCGGGGAACAGCGAGTAGATCTCGCCGAACACGCCGAAGTAAACCGCGGTCGCCAGCACGAAGACCAGCGGGATGTGACCGTAGGCCGACAGCGTCAAGAGCATCAGCGCGGCGGTGCCGAACGCGATGAACATGGTGTGCTCGCGGCCGATCGTGTCGGAGACGAAGCCGAAGAACGGGCGACCGAAACCATCGAGGATGCGGTCGAGCGAGATCGCGAAGGTCAGCGCCGCCATCTGGAAGCCGGCGAGCGTGACCGGCGTGTCGGCGATCTTGAAGTCGTGCGCGATCGGGGCGATCTGTGCCGCCGTCATCAGGCCGCCCGAGGCAACCATGACGAAGACGAGGTACATGATCCAGAAAATAGGGGTGCGCAGCACCTGCGGCGGGGTGAAGTCGATCTTGGTCTGCGGCAGATTGAGCTGCTTCTTCTTGGGCGGGATCGAGAGCCGCGGCGGCTGGATGAAGAAGGCGAGCGCGAACACGATCACGCCCTGGCCGATGCCGAAGGTGAGGAAGGCGTGCTGATAGCCGCTCGATGCGATCATGCTCGCGATCGGCACGATGGTGAGGGCGGCGCCGGCGCCGAAGCCCGCGGCCGTCGCGCCA
>NZ_JALBHA010000224.1:0-9457 GCF_023006445.1 Bradyrhizobium sp. SHOUNA76 | reverse complement strand
GACCGAGACCAGCCAGGACCCCGAGGACGGCCGGCGCCTGCTGGTGAGCCTGACGCGCGCGGGACAGCAGCTTGCGGAGAAGGTCGCGCCGAATGCGCTCGCCATCACCCGTGAGACCCTGGCGCCGCTCGACGCGAAGGAGCGCGAGATGCTGATGGGGCTGTTGAACAAGCTACGGTGAAGAAGGTGCCGTAGGGTGGGCAAAGCGAAGCATGCCCACCATCATTCTCAATCAGGAAAAGATCGTGGGCACGGCGCTTCGCGCCTTTGCCCACCCTACGGCAGTTGAACGAGGTGCGCGGGCTGTCGACTAACTTCGATGAAGGCTTTGCGGCTCGCCTGCGAAGGCGAGGGCGAGATGGTCGCTGCGGACGGCCGGCTGGCGATCGAGAACGGTCCGGTCGGACAGGCCAAGCGGCAGTTCTATGTGCGTGTGAAATTCCAAAGCGGCCTGACCGGGTCGGTCAGCTTTTTCCCGGCCATTTGGCCCGGTAGCGGATTTCGCTGCCGTCGGCGAGCCGTCGCCACGTCCCGAACTCCGGCGTATGCGGCGCCCGGGCGGTCAAGTCGATCGGATAGATTCGGCTCGACTGTCCCTCGATGTTGACGGCGAGTTGTCGGCGCGAGGTTCGAAAGGCGAGTTCGACTTCGCCCGTGATCACCGCTTGCTCGCCATCACGACGGAAGCCGCCTGGCGTCAGTTCGGCGGGCATGGTGTTGATGTCGGTCTGCAATTCGATGGCAATGCTGTGCGGTGAGCTTGGCGCTGTAACGCCAGGCGGAAGACGAACCTCAAACACGAGAAGGGGATTGGCCGCGTTCGGGTTGAGCCACGGCGTCGCGGTCGCATATGCGTAAGCGAGATAAGCGCCGGCGGCTGCGACGCAGAGGAGGGCGACGACGCCGAGCGACTTCAGGCTGTTGTGCGCGACGCTTCCATTGCTTGCGTTCTTGCCTGGACGCGATACCAGCCAGCTGGCGAGCACCGCGCCGCCGATCGCGCCCATGGGAGAGTAAACGAACAGCGCCAGCAGGCCTGATGTGATCGGGTCCGCACGGTTGCCAAGATCGAGGAGAGAAAACACCAGAAAGATCGCGACATAGCCCGCCACCGCACCGGCAACGCCGGCGGCAATCCGCGACGAACTCTTCATGTCTCCTCGACGCTCCAGCAATGCATGGCCCTCGCGGGCTGTCCGCATTAGACGCAGAAGGCGGGAGACTCGTTCAACGTGCTCGAGGCGCCACGTGGCTCGCCGCGCGCTCCGGCCGCGTCACTTCGCCACCACCTCCGGCACCTTGCCGGCCGGCGGGGTGTTGCGGCTGCGCTGGGTGCGCACGATGCCGTCGATGATGGTCATGCCGATGCCGGGGAGGTCGCCGAGCTGGACGCTTTCCAGAATGTTCTTGCCGGGCGAGTGCTGGGCCTTGTCCATGATGACGAAATCGGCGGAGCGGCCGACTTCGATCAGGCCGCAGTCGAGCTCGCGCATCCGCGCCGTGTTGCCGGTTGCGAGACAAAACGCGATCTCGGCCGGCAGATCGCCGAGCGAGGACAGCATCGAGACCATGCGCAGAATGCCGAGCGGCTGCACGCCGGAGCCGGCGGGCGCATCGGTGCCGAGGATGACCCGGTGCAGATCGCCCATCTCGCGCGCGGTGCGCAGGGTGAACAGCGCCGAGCGTTCATTGCCGTTGTGCACGAGCTCGAGGCCGCGCTTGCAGCCCTCGCAGATGCAGCGGATCTGGTCGTCGGGCAGCGCCGTGTGGCCGCCGTTGATGTGGCCGACCACGTCGGTGTCGGCCTCCAGCACCACGTCCTTGTCGATCAGGCCGGAGCCGGGGATCGAGGGGCCGCCGGTGTGGATCGTGCTCTGGATGCCGTATTTGCGCGCCCAGCCGACCATCTTACGCGCGGTCGGGCCGTCCTTGACGCCGCCCAGGCCGACTTCGCCGAGCAGCTTGACGCCGGCGGCGGCGAGCTCCTTGAAATCTTCCTCGACCATCTCGCATTCGATCACCGGCGCGCCAGCGTGAACCTTCACGCCGCCAGGCCGCAGATTCCAGAATGCGCGCTGGGCGAAGATCGCCATTGCCTTGAGACCGACGACGTCGCGCGGGCGGCCGGGCATGTGCACTTCGCCGGCCGAGATCATCGTGGTGACGCCACCATGTAAATTGCTGTCGATCCAGCCGATCTGGTTCTGCCGGGGCGTCCAGTCGCCCGCGACCGGGTGGACGTGGCTGTCGATCAGGCCGGGCGCGACCGTGGTGCCGTTCGCCTCGACGATAGTGGTCGCGCCTTCGGTGTTGAGGTCCTTGAAGCGGCCGATCGCGGTGATCTTGCCGTTCTCGGCGACGATGGTGTCGCCGTCCAGGATCGGCTTTTCCAGGGCGCCGGACAGGATCAGGCCGATATTCCGGATCACGAGCTTTGAGGGTCCGGTGGCCTGGGGTGCGTCATGCGCCATGGAAGGGGCTCCTTATTCCTAACTGCAACGCTTTCGATCTTGGGCAGCCTTGACCCAGGGATCAAGCAGGATTATTCATTAGTATACGAATGATCGTGTACGAACGACGCATAGCTGCCCGCCTCGGAACCGCATAGACGCGACACGGATAGGTGAGATGAGCAATTTCAATCAGGAAAGCGTTTTGAGCGTCCACCACTGGACCGATACGCTGTTCTCTTTCAAGACCACCCGCAGCCCGACCTTCCGCTTCCGCAACGGCGAATTCACCATGATCGGGCTCAAGGTCGGCGAGAAGCCGCTGCTGCGGGCCTATAGCGTCGCCAGCGCCAATTACGAGGATACGCTGGAGTTCTTCTCGATCAAGGTGCCGGACGGCCCGCTGACCTCGCGGCTCCAGCATTTGAGGGAAGGCGACGAGATCATCGTCAGCCGCAAGGCCACCGGCACGCTCGTCATCGACAATCTGGAAGAGGGCCGCAACCTCTACCTCATCGGCACCGGCACGGGCCTCGCGCCGTTCCTGAGCGTGATCAAGGACCCCGAGACCTACGAGCGCTTCGAGAAAGTCGTGCTGCTGCACGGCTGCCGGCACGTCAAGGAGCTCGCCTATGGCGAGATGATCAACGAGACGCTGCCGAAGGACGAGCTGATCGGCGAGTACATTCAGAACCAGCTGATCTACTATCCGACCGTGACCCGCGATCCCTTCCGCAACCGCGGCCGCATCACCGACCTCATCACCTCGGGCAAGCTGTTCGCCGACATCGGCCTGCCGGCCCTGGAAGCCGCCCACGACCGCGTCATGATCTGCGGCAGTCCGGCGCTGGTGGCGGATACCCGCGTGCTGCTGGGCGAACGGGGCCTCATTGAGGGCAACCATGGCGAGCCGGCCCAATTCGTGGTCGAAAAGGCCTTCGCCGAGCGCTAGGCCCGCAGAAAGACCGCATTTTCGCCGCGTGGGGCCCGTTGCGGCGCCGATTCGGCGCTTGATACACTGTGGGAACGAATCAGCGGAGTTCCCACATGGTTGCGGACAGCGACAGCAACATCGCCTGGCACCGGGTCCAGTTGAAGAAGAACCGCGCCGAGTTGAAGGCGCTGGAGACCGCGCGCTTCACGATGGGCGAGATCGCCTCGTCGAAGCGGAACGGCCAGACCCAGAAAGCGGTCGCGGAACTCAAGCGGAAGATCGCGCAGTCGGAGCGGGCGATCGCCGACCACGACAAGCGCACACGCAGGCCGCTCGGCACCGATCTGCAAAGCCTCAGCAATGGCAGCTGGAGCCATTGGGACGCCTACACGCAGCAGCAGCGCAAGACCGGCCAGCGCTCGCCGGGACGCGGATAGGCACGCTGGTCATCGCGCCGGTTCCGGCCCTTGTGGGCCGCCGCACGCGCACCATCTGGTTGAGGCGCCACCAACCACTTCGGTGATCCCATGACACCGCGCCTTGATTTCACCAGCGAGGCCTTCTTCCGCGATCCGCCCAAGGCGATCGCGGCGCTACGCGCGTCCGGCCCCGTGGTCGCGACAAGATTTCCTCTGGTCGGCGATGTCTGGATCACCACGACCCATGACGCCACGGCGCGGGTCCTGAAGGACGGCACCAGCTTCACGCTGCGCAAGGAGGATGGCGAAGTCGCCGGCCTGCGCTGGTGGATGCCGAAGCTCGTCACCACCATCGCCAGGAACATGCTGACCATGGACGAGCCTGATCACACGAGGCTGCGCAGCATCGTGGACGAGGCGTTTCGCCGCCGTGCGATCGTGGCGATGGAGCCGCGCATTCGCGCCATCGCCGACGGCTTGGCGGACGATTTGTTTGCCGATGGCAGCCCCGCCGACCTCGTTCAGCGTTACGCCCGTATCCTGCCGGTGTCGGTGATCTGCGAATTGCTGGGCCTGCCCGCGGCCGATCGCCCGAGATTCATCGCCTGGGCCAACAAGATGTCGTCGCTGACGAATGTCGTCAGCTTCTTCCGCCTGCTGCTCGCGTTCCGCAAGATGCGCGCCTATCTCGAACGGCAGTTGGAGATCGCGCGTGCGCAGGGCGGCGAAGGCCTGATTGCCGACCTGGTGCAGGTCGAGCGCGAGGGCGGCCAGATTACGCCGGATGAGATGGTCTCGATGGTGTTTCTGCTGCTTGCAGCCGGCTCCGAGACGACCACGCATCTGATCAGCGGCTCGGTCTACGAGCTGCTCAGGAATCCGGGTTTGCGCGACTGGCTGGAGGAGGATTGGGGCCGCGTCGGGCTCGCGGTGGAGGAGTTCCTGCGCTTCGTGTCATCGGTGCAGTTTTCCAAGCCGCGCTATGTGCGGCGGGACATCGAGCTTGCGGGCGTGCGGCTGAAGAAAGGCGATCGTGTCATGGTCATGCTCGCTGCGGCGAACATGGATCCGGCGGTGCACGATCAGCCCGAGCGGCTCGATCTCGAACGCAAGCCGAACCGCCATATCTCGTTCGGTACGGGAATCCATTTCTGCCTCGGCCACCAGCTTGCACGGATCGAAGCGGCTTGTGCATTGGAGGCGCTGTTTGCGCGATGGCCGAAGCTCGGTCTCGCCGTCGATCCCGCGCAAGTGCGCTGGCGCAAGCGGCCGGGGATGCGTGCCATCGCGAAGCTTCCGGTTGTGGCAGGCGGGAATCGCCAGCCAAGCCTCGGTGCGGTGACTGCCGAACCGTTGCTGGCGGATTGATGGCGCACGCTGCTGCGCCGGGAACAGTGGCGCGCGTCATCTTGCGTGAGTTGTGCGAAACAATCTCCATGGCGCATGCGTTGCCTCGATGGACGCAACAGCAAGGGAGCAGTCCATGCCTCACGGCGGCAAGACGCATATCGGATCGGGCGCGCATGGCAAGGGTGCGGGGAGTGGTGCACTCACGGACGTCCCAAAAGACAAGATCGGCGACAACATGATCTTGTCGAACCGCGACAAGGCGCAGCATTCGAACGTTCGCGGCATGGACGGAAAATTCATCCAGACCGAGCAGTATCAGGATCATGCGGCCAACCGGCTGCTCGACGACGAGGAGGCTGAAGACTAGGGCGTGTACTCATAAACTCGCGCGGCACCTCGTATGAGCTCCGCTTTGCCTCTGAAGCGGACGCGTTGGCACACCTCACCCTAGGTCCGAGATGGGCCAACAACGGACTCGTGCTCGGCAGCAAAGCGCCGCCATCTTGATCTGGATCAAGTCGCTACCCGAGGGCGCTGGCCATTTACGGCACTACCATAATACATGCAGGAGGACGCCGTGAAACATATTGTGAAGGCGCTTACTATCGGGCTTCTGATCGGCCCTACACTTCCGCTGATTGCTAACGCAGAGGGCACGCTAACCGAACGGGAAGCGCAGTCTATCGCGGTGGACGCCTATGTTTACTTCTATCCGCTGCTGTCGATGGACGTATCTCGAAAGCAATTCACGAACGGCACCAGCGACTTCAAAAGTCCGATGAATACGTTCATGAACGTGCCCGCCTACCCGCCTGCGGACTTCAAAGGTGTCGTGCGGTCAAACTTCGATACGCTGTATTCCGCCTCATGGCTGGACATGACCAAAGAGCCCGTCGTCATCTCAGCCCCGGATACCGATGGACGCTACTACCTACTTCCGATGCTGGACATGTGGACGGATGTTTTTGCATCACCAGGCTGGCGCACCACGGGCACCAAAGCCGGGAATTTTCTGGTAACGCCTCCGGGCTGGAACGGGACGGTCCCTGATGGGATGACGCAGATCAAGGCACCGACGCCTTATGTGTGGCTTATCGGTCGCACCAAAACTGATGGCCCGCATGACTATGATGCGGTTCGTAAAATTCAGGCGGGTTATAAGATCACCCTTCTCTCGGAGGTTGGTAAAGCGCCAAAGCCAGTAGAGTTCAAGCTAGACCCCAGCGTCGATATGAAGACGCCGCCGAAGGCCCAAGTAGACACTATGTCGGCTGGAAAGTATTTCGCCTACGCAGCCGAATTGCTCAAGCAACATCCGCCCCACATCACCGATGAGCCAATCCTCGCTCGAATCAAGAAGATCGGCATCGAGGTCGGTAAGAGCTTTGACATCAGCAAACTTGATCCAGCGGTGCAAAAGGCACTTGAGACCGCGCCGCAGGCTGGGCAGAAGTTGATGCTTTGGAAGTTGCCTACGTTGGCACGTGTTGTGAACGGCTGGTCAATGAATACTGACACGGTGGGGGTGTACGGCAACTATTATCTAAAGCGGGCGATCCTTTCGCAACAGGGGCTTGGCGCGAACGTGGTGGAGGATGCCATCTATCCACTCAATCTGGGTGACGAAACCGGGAGGCCGCTTGACGGCGCAAACAAATACACAATTACCTTTGAAAAAGGTGCTGCGCCGCCTGTAGATGCATTCTGGTCAATCACCCTCTACGACCAGGAGGGTTTTCAGGTCGGCAATGTCCTGAACCGCTTCGCGGTTAGTAGCTGGATGCCATTCAAGTATAACGCCGACGGTTCGCTTGATCTGTATTTCCAGAACGAGAGTCCCGGGACGGAGATGGAAGCAAACTGGCTTCCTGCGCCAAAAGGGCCATTCAATCTGACCATGCGCTTGTACGCCCCGAAGTCAGAGGCGTTGACTGGTAGATGGACCCCCCAGGCGGTTACGAAAGTCCAAGCGCAACCAAGCTTAGCAGCCCAATAACTTTCGACAGACGCTCGGTTCTCAATTGGGCCGGGCGTCTACGCAATACTATATCCGGTTGGGGTCAAAAGCGTCGGTCTGGCACTCGGCTGCAAACTTCCGATCTGCTCCTATGAACTGACATGCAGCTACGCCGCTTCAATGGAAGCGACGGGCCAACTCAAACGTCGGCCGCGCTCTCCATCTGCGTGGTAGTCGGCGGGACATAATTGACAGACGGGCGGAACGTCTGTCGTGACAGGCTTGTTCCTTCTTCGGGGCAATCACGAGGAGGCGCTACCATGAGGACACCTCAGCTCTCCGCATTAATGTCTGCTGTGCTTACCTTCAGTGCCGTCGCCGCAGAACCTCAAAAGCTGTGGGAGGCGAATGGCTTCAAGCAGCCCGAGTCGGTGGTTTTTGACCGCGCCGCGGGGGCCATTTATGTGTCGAACGTCAACGGCGATCCGATGAAAAAGGATGGCAACGGCTTCATTTCAAAGCTTGGGCCGGATGGAAAGGTCGTGACAATTGAGTGGGTCAAGGGACTCGACAGTCCGACCGGGCTCGCGCTTGCCAACGGCAAGCTGTACGTCGCAGACGTGGATCGGATTGCGGAAATCGACCTGGTCAGGGGCGAAATCATCAACCGATACGAGGCACCCGGATCCAAGTTCTTGAACGACCTCGCGGCTGACAAGACGGGACGGGTCTACGCATCCGACATGGTGACAAACAGCATTTGGGTGCTCGACGGCGGCAAGCTATCTCTCCTGATGCAGGATGACGCGCTCGAAAACCCGAACGGGCTCCTCGTCGAGGATGGGAGGCTTGTGGTCGCGTCGTGGGGCAAGATGGCCCCGGACTTCTCGACCAAGGTACCCGGCCACATGAAGGCGGTCGATCTCGCGACAAAGAATGTGTCTGCTCTTGGTGACTCGACACCAGTTGGCAATTTTGATGGTGTCGAGCCCGATGGCAAGGGCGGCTATCTTGTCACCGACTGGGTAAGCGGCGGGCTTTTCCACGTCGCGAACAATGGCAAGCCGACGCGCCTCCTTCCGCTCACGAAGGGGAGCGCCGATCTCGGCGTGGGACCGGATGGTGTCATCATGATCCCGATGATGATGGAGGGCACTGTTCTGGGTTACAAAGTCGATACGCGCTGAGGACCGGTGCCAGCAGTGGTTTCGCAACGGAGCTTCAGTTCGCAATTTGCACAGCGGCAAAGCGAGCCAAGTTCTGACATTGATCGTGTTGCACGTCTCACGTTATGACCTCTTGGGGTCAATCGCGTCGATCGGCGACCGTGCCACCTATGTCCGGTCTACCCAGCACAGCGGACTTCTGTGACAGCCTGAGCCTTCTCGCCTTTGGGCCCAACAGACGACCTAAAGCGCACTAGCGACGCGTCCCGATTCATCTTATCTTCGGCTCATGAACGACTGCTGTTGCGCTCCAACGCCCTTGAACCTCGGCGGGAACAAGAAACGAGATGCCGCCTACCGGCGGGTGCTCTGGACTGTGCTTGCTATCAACGCCGCTATGTTTGCCGTTGAGGTGGTCGCGGGTCTTGCTGCCGGATCAGCTTCCTTGCAAGCCGATTCACTCGACTTCCTAGGGGATGCTGCGAACTACACCATCAGCCTACTCGTTGTCGGTATGGCACTCCGCTATCGAGCTGGCGCGGCCCTTGCGAAGGGCGCCACAATGGGCATGTTTGGCGTATGGGTCGTTGCAACCGTGATCTGGCATATTCTGCACGGAACGCTTCCGAGCGCTTTCGCGATGGGCGCCGTGGGAGCTGCCGCTCTCGTTGCGAACGCAGCTTCGTTTGGTCTGCTTTGGGCTTATCGTCACGGTGATGCAAACATGCGGTCTGCATGGATTTGCACTCGTAACGATGTTCTGGGTAACCTCGCGGTGCTGTTAGCTGCGGCTGGCGTGTTCGGGACCGGGACAGGTTGGCCCGACATCGTCGTGGCGACGATCATGTCGTTGCTTGCGATTCAGGGGGCTGTGGTAGTGGTCCGGCATGCCAGCAGAGAGCTACAGATTGGCCGACTGGCGGCGGCTGAGTAATTCAGCCGCCCGAAGTCTCCTTCGGGTCACAAGCCGCCGATCACGCTCAAGGTGGCAGACTTCCGCTTTGCGCTGGTACGCCGACGTTTGTGGGTACACACCCTAGGCGACAGCCCTGAGCGACAGCTTCAGGAGCCGGCCGACTTCTTCGAAGCGACGAGATCGCGCTCCCGGCCGAACACGGAGCGGCCGTCGAGATCGGGCGAGGCCGCGCGCTCGCCGGCGATGTAGGCCTCGACCGACGGTC
>NZ_JALBHA010000223.1:0-9482 GCF_023006445.1 Bradyrhizobium sp. SHOUNA76 | reverse complement strand
GGCGCATCGCGGATCGGGCTGGTCACGAGCCCGCCGACACTGTCACCGAGCGCGGTGATGTCCTGGCGCGCAAATCCTGGCCGGCCGCGCTTGGCGGGGCGCCGACGGAACATGCTGAAGAGATCGACCATCCCCGCCTTCTAAGCCTTTCGCGACGATCCTGCGCGAATTCGCGCGATCTGCCGCACCGGCCTTTCGATTCGCCGATGCAGCATGAGTGAAGGGATGTCTCATGCCCAGTGAAACACGCCCGAAAAGCGGCGGACCCCGCTTCGATAGCCCTGCGCGCTAGATACAGTCTCGCCGGCCAAGCTTCAACCTCGGTTCGGTCGCATCCGAACCAAGACGTTGAATTCATTTCGGTTTACTTGCACCAGGCAACTGCAAAGGCGGCGCCCCGCCGGGCTTGCCCGAACCGCAATCATTGCCGCCGCCCTGCGGCAGCAGAGCCTGAACCCGGCCGTTGTCGGATTCCACCCGCGACACGCCCGTCGTCATGTCGACCATCAAACGGTCGCCGCGGAGCACGTTCTTGCACTGCGTCAGAACCACCTGGCCGCCACCGCCGAGCATGGTGATGAGATTGGTCCTGGTATCAAACACGGCGGTCTCGCCGGTCACCACCTGGTCCTTCTGGGTGACCACGACATTGCCACGTGCCTCCAGCCGCTTGATCGAGGAGCTGCCGCCCGGGCCCGGCTGCGCCGACTGCATCGGCGCCGACTTCGCGCCCTTCGCCGGTGCGGGCTGCGGCGTCGCAGGCTTGTCGCCGCCAGATTCGTAAAACACCACCAGCGTCTTCGAGGTCATGGTGGTGTCGCCCTGCACGACCTTCACATTGCCGGCGAAGGTCGCCTCCTTCTTCTTGTCGCGCATCTCGAGCGAGGCGGCCTCGATCTGGATCGGCTGGTCGCGGTTCTGCGAAAAGCCCTGCATCGCGTTGGGCACGCCCTGCATCGTGCTCTGCGCGAGGGCCGCTCCGCCGGCGACCAGCGCGACGCCGACTGCAAGTGCAGCCGCGCTGATGATGGCGCACCGCTTGTGGTCGCTGCGCGAAAAAGACTTGATCATGAAAATCATCTTGAGTTGGCAGACTTGTTCTGAGGCGTACGTGTCTTCGCCGGCGGCGCCGGCTCGGGTGGCGCAGGCTGAGCGGCGGCGGGCTCATCCAGCTTGTCCAGATGCATCACCACATTGCCCTCGAAGCGGATGACGTCGCCGCCTTCGGTGATGCGCAATTTGTCCGCGGTCAGCGTGCCATTGGTCAGCTTGACGTCGACGCGCTCGTCCGAGGAGACCGTGCCCTTGTTCATGTCGACGAAGGCGGAGTTCAGCCGCGCCTCGTAGCCGGTGGACGTGCGCAGGAAGATGTCCTTGTGCAGATCGAGCTGCTGCTGCTTGTTGTCGAAGCGGCCGGTGCGGGCATCTAGGAACAGGGTGGATTGATCCTCCATCAGCACTTTCGCGCGCAGGTCCTTGAGATCGACATGATCGGGATCGGTGATGTCCTGGGTCGCGGTCTTGGCCCAGAGCTCGTAGGGACGCTGGTCCGGCGTGAAGCCGGAAAGATGCGGCGACTCCATGGTGATCTTGGTGCCCGACACCACCATGTTTTCGACCGTGAGCGGCAGCTCCGGAATCCGGAATTTGTTAAAGAACGCGACGTAGATGATCACGGCCATGGCCACGACCACCGTCGCCGGCACCGAGACGCGCAGAATCCGCACCAGGCGGCTGTGGCGCGCCGCGCTGGCAAACTTCGCCGCAAGCGCGGCGTCGTAGGTGGGATTGTGGGCCGAATTCACCTGAGTTCCTGAGGTGTCGCTCGCCTGGTCCGGTTGAAGGGCGCTGCATTGTAACCGGCGGCGCCTGAATATGCAGCCCGCGACAGGCTGTTACGAAAGTGTCCGAAACGGGGCGACAACTCCCTCCAGGAGGGCTCAGGAGTGCGCGAAAATGTCCTCTTCCTCCCAGCCCTGGAGATCGAGCAGGGCACGGGTCGGCAGGAAGTCGAAACAGGCTTTGGCCAGCGCGGTGCGACCCTCCCGCACCAGCATGGCATCTAACCGCTCGCGCAGGGCATGCAGGTGCAGCACGTCGGACGCGGCGTAAGCGAGCTGCGGCTCGGTCAGGCTGTCGGAACCCCAGTCGCTGGACTGCTGCTGCTTGGAGAGATCGACATTGAGCACCTCGCGCACGAGGTCCTTGAGGCCATGGCGGTCGGTATAGGTGCGGATCAGGCGGGAGGCGATCTTGGTGCAGTAGATCGGCCCGGTCATGACGCCAAACGTCTGGAACAGCACCGCGACGTCGAACCGCGCAAAGTGGAAGATCTTGGTGATCTCAGGATTGGCCAGCAGCGCCTTCAGGTTCGGCGCGTCGGTGTGCCCCTTGGGGATCTGCACCACGTCGGCGCTGCCGTCGCCCGGCGACAGCTGCACCACGCAGAGCCGGTCACGGTGCGGGTTCAACCCCATGGTCTCGGTATCGATCGCCACCGCTCCGGTGTAGCGGGACAGGTCCGGCAGGTCGCCGCGATGCAGGCGTACGGTCATGGCGTTTCAAACCTCGGGTCGAATTGGTGCGTCGGCATAATAACGAATTCGGATTGCCCGCGATGTAGCCATTGCCGGCGGGCCGCGCAAGCGCGGGGTTCGGTCAGATCGCCGCCAGCATGATGCAGATCATCGCCGCGACCGTGATGCGGCTGGCGCCGTCGCGGAAGGTGTAGAGAATCGGATCATCCGGCATCTCGCGGCGATGCGCCATCATCAGGGCGCGGCCGAACCAGTAGAGCAGCAGCGGGTTGAGCAGCCACAGCATCCAGGGCCGGCTGTACAGCGGCGTGACCGCGCTCGAGGAGACGTAGAGCGAGAACACGGTCACCGCGTTCATCGCGCTCGCCGCCGCCATCGCGGCGATGATTTGCAGATCGGTGACGCGATAGTCGCGGTTGGAGGGATCGGCAAGGCCTGCGCTCTCGCGCATGCTGAGCTCGCTGAAGCGCTTGATCAGCGCCAGCGAGGTGAACACGAACAGCGAGAAGATCAGCAGCCATTCCGACAGCACCACGCCGACGCCGACCGCGCCGGCCACGATGCGAAGCGTGTAGAGACCGGCGAGCGTGACGATGTCGACCAGCATCTTGCGCTTGAGCACGAGCGAATAGGCGATCGTGGTGACGAGATAGGCGCCGAGCACGCCGAGGAACAGCGGCGAGATGCAGAGGCCGGCTGTGACCGCGAACAGCCACAGCGCAGGGATCGCTAATAGCGCGGACGAGATCGGCAAGTCGCCGGCCGCGAGCGCGCGATGGCGCTTGGTCGGATGCTGCCGGTCGGCCGCGAGATCGAGCAGATCGTTCATCAGATAGGCGCCGGATGCGCAGGCCGAGAACGCCAGGAACGCCAGCAACGCGGAGCCGAAGCTGGCAAGGTTCAGCTGATGCGCGGTGATCACAGGCACGAACACCAGCGTGTTCTTGGCATATTGATAGACGCGCAGCGCCTTCGCCCAGGTCTTGAGGCTGGCTCTGCTTCTGTCGCGATTTTCGATGTGCTCGATGGAGGCGCGATCGAACGGCAGGCTGCCCGCAGCGAGGTCGGCCGGGGTGACGACGCCGTCGAAGCCGAGATGCGTCGCGATGCCGGCGGCATGATCGGCGAAACGATCCGCGACGAGGTAGATCTTCTCGCCCCGCGCGCGCGCCGCCAGCGCCCGGTTCAGCACATCGGAATCATAGGGCAGATGGGCGTAGTCGATCTCGGCCCGAGCCAGGATATCGGTGAGCGCCGCCATGCCCGGTCGTCCGCCCGCACCGAAACGGGCGAGCATGAGGGCGGGCCTGCTGAAGAGCGCTTCCATCAGCAGCTCCGAGCGCAACAGCGCGCCTTCGAGATCGACGACAAGCGTCCTCGAAGCCGCCGGGGCTACCGACGGTGCACCAGACTCGTACTGCCGGGCAGGCTGCTCCATCCGAAAAACGCTTCTCGTGACCTCGACATGACCGGCATTCAGCCGGGGGAGCAGGGAAATGGACGGCCGCGAGCCTAGGGGGCATTCGCTAAGGGCGGCTTAATCGGGGCTGCAGGAGCCGCGGGAACAGAGTGGGGGAGCGCCAGCCGATCCGGAGATAAATGCAGCCTTATCAATAAGATAGAACCCAGAAACGCTCATTGCATCTTCTTCTGCGCAGGCACGGCCGGCTTGACGGGGGTCACCTGGGCTTGCGGCTGTGCCGTTGCAGCGTCCGGCGTCGCGATCGCGATCGCGAACAGACGCCATTGCCCGGCCACGACCTGAAACGTGAGATCGAACTGGATCTGCTGCGGCCGGGTCGGAATGTAGCCTGCAAGACGCAGCATTCCGCGCTGATCGAGCGCGGGCGCCTCGCTGAATTGCGGCGCCAGCAATGCAGCACCATAGAGGTCGAAGTTGCGGCGCCGCAGGTCGAGAAAATTCAGCCCGAGATCGGCGGCACTGTTGCGTGCCTGGAAGTCGGGCGCGGCGAGGTCGCGCAGCACCGTGTAATTGCCCGTGCGGTTGGCATCGTTGAGCGTGAGCAGTGTCGAGCGGATCAGATAGAGCGCTTTCTCCAGTGTGACGGGCAGCGACGGCTGCGCCGGGGCCGGCTCAGGCGTCTTCTGCTGAGCCATCGCCGCGTCGTTCGCACAGGACAGCAGCAGCGCCAGTGCGATCAGCGCTCGCGCAATCAATTGCATGGAACGACCCTTTGCATGGAACGGCCCTGCTGCCTTCACCAGCCGACGCGCATGCCGACGCGGCCGCCCAATCCGCCGCCATTCGTGCCATAGGTCAGACCGCCACTGGCCTGGACGTGCTCGCTGACGCGCAGCGCCGCGCTCATCGAGAGGGCATTGGTGTTCTGGAACGTCCCCCAGTTCATGCTCATCGCGATCCTCTCGGACGGCATCAGCCAGGGCGAGCCGGACATCGCGAAGGCCATCGCGACACCGTTGATCGCCTTACCGGTCCTGCCGTCGAGGTCGTTGAGGCGGGCGTTGATGCCTGCGAGCTGGCTGTTGATGCCCGCGATATCCGCGGGGCTCGCAAACCCGAGCGCACTGAGCGAGGTGGAGGCGAGATTGCCGGCAGCGTCGGTGGTGACGAGCTGCACGGGCCCGGACTGCGCGGTCGTGCTCGCGGCCGAGGTGACGCCTGTCATCGTGTAGGTACTGCTCGCGGTCCCGTAAACCTGCTGGTTCGCGCGCGTCGCCGTGGCGCCATTGCCGATCGCGGTTGAGTTCGCGAAGGTTGCCGATGCACCATTGCCGAAGGCCGACGAATTCGCGCCGGTGGCGTTGGCGCCGTTGCCCACCGCGGTGTTTGCGACACCGTTTCCGCTCGCATTGGCGCCGGTTCCAATGGCGGTGTTGAAGCTGCCGGTGCCGCTGGCATCAGATTGCGCACCGTTCGCGACGTTCCCCGAATTGGTGCCATGGGCATGCGCCAGATAGCCGGTCGCCGTGTTGAAGCTGTTGGTGCCAAGCGCGACGGCGGCGTTGCCGGTGGCGACGTTGTTGCTTCCGGACCCGCTCGCGTTGGAATTCAGGCCGGTCGCGATATTGTAGCTGTTGTCGCCGGTCGCGTTGGAGTTGACGCCGGTCGCAATGTTGCTGCTGCCGTTGCCGAAGGCGCTAGCGTTGGTCCCCGTCGCGGTGTTGGCGCTGGCGTCCCCGTAAGCCCTGGCGACAAACCCGGTCGCAAGATTTCTGCTGTTGTTGCCGGAGGCATTGGAACTGCGCCCTGTGGCAACGTTCCTGCTGTTGTCTCCGTTGGCCAGGGCGGTCAGCCCGGACGCAAGATTGCCGCTGTTGTTGCCGCTGGCGTTGGCGCCGGCGCCGGCCGCGATATTGGTACTGTTGTCACCGCTGGCTTGCGCGTTGTTTCCGGACGCCATGTTTTTGCTGCCTTCACCGCTGGCGATGGCTCCCGCTCCGGTCGCGCTGTTGAAGCTGTTGTTGCCGCTGGCGTTGGCATTGTTTCCCGTGGCCCCATTGGAGCTGCTATCGCCGCTGGCGTTAGCGCCGGCCCCGACCGCGGAGTTGTTGCTGCCGTTGCCGGCAGCGGAAGCGGACGGCCCACAGGCAAAATTACCCCCTGAGCCCGCCGCACTGGCGCCTTGGTCGGATAGGGCACCATCCACGCAGATGAACTGGGCCAGGGCTTGCGGCGCGCCGGCGCAGGCCGCGATCGCGGCAAGCAATGCCGTCGCGAGACAGGCGGCGATTCGCGCGCGCAACGAAATCATCATGTTGGTCCCCACCCCGTCCTCCTACCTTGCGACCGGCAAGTGGCGCACGAGGATCGAAGACCGCCGTCACTTCCAGCCCCAGGCCGCCACTGCGTCAAAACAATTGACGCTTGCGCGGCACGGCGACACTCAAAGCATGCAGTCCATGGCTTTGGAAGACGCCGGATGCGCGAGGGACCGCGCGGCATTGCGTCCTCCCATATTCATGGGGTGCGGGGCCGGCGCCAGGCTTCTCAACCCACGCACGCTTTTCGCGAAGCCGCCGGACGGTTGGTCGGATCGCGGGCTGTTGCACGGATTCCACAACCCGGCGCGAGCTTCAGGTTTCGGCAGGAACGAGGGCCGTGCGCCCGTGAAAATCGTGTCGGCCGACCCCATCTGCCAGTTTCTCTCCCCGCTCCCGACGAAATCGAGATCCATGACCGAACAGACGCTCGCTGCGCCTATCGACGATCCATCGGAACGCCCGCGCGGCTTCACGCGCTATCAGGCGCTTCTCATTGCGCTGCTCGCGTTCACGCAGTTCACCATCATCCTCGACTTCATCATCATGTCGCCGCTCGGCGCCATCCTGATGCCCGCGCTCGACATCACGGCCGGGCAATTTGGCATCGCGGTGTCGGCCTACGCGTTCAGCGCGGGACTGTCGGGCATCCTGGCGGCCGGCTTTGCCGATCGCTTCGATCGCAAGCGCATCTTGCTGTTCTTCTATGTCGGCTTCACGCTCGGCACCATGCTGTGCGCCGCGGCGCCGAACTACCACGTGCTGCTGCTCGGCCGGATCGTGACCGGATTGTTCGGCGGGGTGATCGGCTCGGTGGTGCTCGCCATCATCACCGATCTATTCCCGCTACAGCTGCGCGGTCGCGTGATGGGATTCGTCCAGACGGCGTTCGCCGCGAGCCAGGTGCTCGGCATTCCCGCGGGGCTGTTTCTCGCCAATCACTGGAGCTGGCATGTCTGCTTCATCGCGATCGTCGTGGTGTCGATCGCGGCGATCATCATCATCGCCTTCGCGATGGAGCCGGTCGATGCGCATCTGAAGCTGAGGCAGGACAGAAACCCGTTCCGCCACCTGGTCGCGACGATCGGTGAGCCGCGCTACACGCTGGCCTTTGCCGTCACGACATTGCTGGCGACCGGCGGCTACATGTTGATGCCGTTCTCCAGCGCCTTCACCGTGTACAATCTCGGCATCGACCTCACGCATCTGCCGACGATCTATCTCGTCTCCGGCCTGTTCAGCATCGTCACGGGGCCGATGGTCGGCAGGGCGAGCGATGCGTTCGGCAAATACCCGACCTTCGTGTTCGGCTGTGTGATGACCGTCATCATGGTGCTGATCTACACCCATCTCGGCCCGGTCTCGCTCGTGACCGCGATCACCGTCAACGTGCTGATGTTCGTCGGCATCTTTTCACGGATGATCCCGTCGCAGGCCCTGATGTCGGCGATTCCCGATTCCACCCAGCGCGGCTCCTTCAGCGCGATCAGCGCCTCGCTCCAGCAGCTCTCCGGCGGCCTCGGCTCGGTGCTTGCCGGCGCGATCATCGCGCAAGCGCCCGACGGCTCCCTGATCCATTTCGACCGGATCGGCTACGTCGTCGTCACGACGACGATGGTCACGCTGGTGATGATGTATTTTGTGCAGAAGGCGGTGGCGGAGCGGGCGGGGAAGAGGATGGTGTGAGGGGACGGTCCACAGGTACCTGTCCCGCGCGTGCGACGAGAGCGCCATCTCTATCGATCTAAGGCAGATCCAATCCTGCTCCACATTCAGGTGAACCAACGCGGCGCCTTCCATGACCAAAGTTGCATGTATCACCTATCGGTCGAAAACCTCGTAAGACGGGTCAAGACGCATTCAAGGACATCGATTGGAGAGGGCGTAGCCAAAGCCGCATACCCCCTCGTTTCCCCTTCCCACTCGCCGTCCGGCGCTTCCGCCACACCCGCCGGTCTACCGTCTTGCTGAGCTTCGTTTGCTCGCAATCGTATTGCGTTTCAAATTTTCGATGCGCTGAACGGAGATCTCCAATGAAGCTCAAACTTTCCGCCGCGATGTTCGCCGCAAGCCTCCCGCTCGCATCGATGGCTTTCGCCCAAGGCACCGCGCCAGCCGACCATGCAGTGATCGATGCCTGCCTGAAGACCGCGGAGAAAACCGGTGGTTTCGGCGGCGCGTGCGTCGGGCTCGTCGCCGACCCCTGCATCAAAGCGGCAGATGGCGCGAATGACGACGTCGCCAAATGGAAAGCCTGCGCGGCGCGCGAACTCGCCGTGTGGACGCAGAAAACAAGTGAGGCGCTAAAGAACGTTAAGGCCGGCGGATTCACCGACGTGATCAAGGCGGTCGAGGAATCCCAGAAGACTTTCGCCGCGTCGCGTGATCGCTTCTGCGGGGTCTTCGACAAAGTCGAGCCCGGCATGTACAAGGGCAGCGCGAGCTACTGCCGCCTGCGCGAGACCGCGAACCGCTCGCTGAGCCTGATCAAGCTCGGCGCTTCGGTCAACGAGCACTGAGAGGCGATCCTGACCGAGGACCCACTAACCCTCAGATTTCGCGAGGGATCGAAAGGCAAAGATGGTGCCCAGGAAAGGACTCGAACCTTCACGGCCGTTAAGCCACTGGCACCTGAAGCCAGCGCGTCTACCAATTCCACCACCTGGGCATGCCGTTTGGGGCACGGAGGCGGTTACTACGGTTCGGTGACGCCGTTGTCAATTCATGCTTCAAGCCCGGTTCGGGATGCCGATTGCGCATCGCAAACCGGCCCGATACAAGCCTGACAAGACGCACTCTTTTCCGCAGGAATGGCTCCTATGACATCGAATCTGGACACGCTCGTCACGGTTTTCGGCGGATCGGGGTTTTTGGGCCGCAGCGTGGTCCGCGCCCTGTGCAAGCGCGATTACCGGGTCCGGGTCGCGGTCCGGCGGCCGGAACTGGCCGGATTCCTCCAGCCACTCGGCCGGGTCGGGCAGGTCCACACCGTGCAGGCCAATCTGCGCTATCCGGCCTCGGTCGAGGCGGCGCTGCGTGATTCGCACGTCGCGATCAATCTGGTCGGCGTCCTCACTGAAGCCGGCGCGCAGACGTTCGACGCCGTTCAGGCCAGGGGCGCCGAAACGGTCGCCAAGGCGGCCGCCTCCGCAGATAGCTCCCTGGTCCATGTCTCCGCGATCGGCGCCGACGCCGAATCGCCCT
>NZ_JALBHA010000222.1:0-9493 GCF_023006445.1 Bradyrhizobium sp. SHOUNA76 | reverse complement strand
CCGCACCGTGTGGCGGCGCTGCACCCACGCCCGATCAGCCGGGCGCGCGTCCCCGCCGGTGACGCAAAGCAGACCGCTTCGCATGGCGTCGCCAGCTTCTATTCCGATACGGAGACCGCGAGCGGCGAGCGGTTCGACAAGAACGAGTTGACCGCGGCGCATCCCACCCTGCCATTCGGCACCAAGTTGCGCGTCACCGATACCAACTCCGGTCGCTTCGTCACGGTCAGGGTCAACGATCGCGGTCCCTATGTTCGCGGGCGTGTGGTCGACATTTCTCCTTCCGCGGCAGAGGCGCTCGGCATGGTCGACAAGGGCATCACCAATGTCAGGCTGGACGTCGTGCAATGAGCTGGCGCCATCGCGGCGCTTAACCGGCTGTTAGTTGCTCTGTCGCACCATACCTGTCCAACAATTCTGGGCTTTCGGGGAGGTGGCGCTTGAACACGATCCAGTATCTCGAAGATCAGGCGGCGCGCGCCGAGCGGCTCGCCAAACGGATCACGGATACGCTGACGATCGAAAAGCTCCTGAGCTTTGCCGGCGAGCGCCGCCGCGAGATCGAGGTCATCGCCGGCAAGCACCGCAGCGCATAACCCCGCGTTCCATGCTCTGACTGCATTCGCCCTCGCTGCGAGGCGCGGAACTTCTCTTTTCTCCGGGCGTATTCCCGGCGATACGAGAGGAGGACATCATGGGTTTTGGACGAGGTGCTTTGCTTTGGTTGCTTGGCGTGCCGCTGCCGATCGTCTTGCTGCTGGCATTGTTCTGGCACCATTGAGCATTAAGTGACTCACACGAAAAGCGCCGCGGAAGCGGCGCTTTTTGTTGCCTGCGATCTGAGTGTCGTTGGTGCGACGACGCGCGATCAGCTGTGGCTCTCGACGAAGTCGCTGAGATAGTCCGGCATCGTCGTGCCGTCGATGTCGCAGCGCGCCCGGATCTCGCCGGCGACAACGGTCGAGATGTCCTTCATCCAGTGTTCGAGCGTGTTGAACGAAATCACCTTGATGGGGTCGTTGAAGCAGCCGGCGACGAGCTCGCCGATCGTGGCTTCGAGATCGCTCCGTTCGATGCGAATCTCCGTCGCCTCGTCGAGGCGATCGATGACCACGAACAGGGTCTGATCTGCACCATAGGGCACAACAGGAGAGGGCACGCCGGCTTCAAGCATCTGAGGCACTCACGCCTTGGCTTCCGATCTTCCCACAACGGGAAAAACCGGACAAAGGTTCCAATCGCAGCGGGAATATCTCCCGGCGATCGCGAGACTAATGCTTGTCCGCGCAACGCGGCTTCCGTGCGATAAACGCGGCAGACTTCGCGAACCTGTTCGCCAAATCCCGTTCGCAAAGTCATTCATCCGTCGACTGGCCCCGCCCGCGTGGCGGGGTCATTTTTCGGCAGGGCCTACTGCCTGCAGATGTCGACCGAGAATTCGCCGTTGCGGATGCGGCCGGGAAAGCCCTCGACGAACTTGGCGACCGCGTCCTCGCCATAGGTGCCGACGAGCTCGGCAAAGGCCGCAAACAGACTCGCCTGCGCCAGGCAGTCGCCGTCGACGCCGTCATGGCGCGCCTCGGCCCAGGCCTCGTTGAGATAGCTCAGTGCGGCCTGCTTCTGCTCGTGATCGGGCAGCGGCGCGCGTGCGGGGGCGTAGGAAATCGGCTGGCTCATGAAACTCGATCAGGGCTGGGGCGCGATCCACGGCGATGCGCTGTGCGAAAGGTGTAGCACGGGCCCTAACGACCGCTAGGCCACATCTTTAAGAACGGTTAACGGCTGTGAACAAACTCCATGACAGAGTTCCCGGCCGCTCGTCATTCCGGGGGGCACGAAGTCGCGAGCTATGGTGCGCAATTGCGCACCATAGCTCGCGCTACGCGCGCCCCGGAATGACATGTGGAGAGAGACTAGTTCGCGTAGCGCGCCGTCAGATCGCGCGAGATCTTCGAGCCTTCCTCGATATAGCGGCGGATCGCCACCGTTGCCGCCGGCGTGCAGCTCCGGTAGGTCTGCTGGAAGCCGTTATAGCCGCGATTGAAGCCGGCGATCATGCGGGTGCGGCGCTCGCCGGAAGGGGTTTCGGCATCGATCAGCGCCTGCATCTCGTTGCGCCATTTGTTGCCCTCGTTGGCCCCGCAGATGCCGCGCAGATAGTGCAGCCCGCCGAGGATCTCCGCCAGCCGCTGCAAATCGCCGTCAAACGGCGCCGCCACGTCCTGGGCCCTCGTGGGCGCGGAGGCGCAGGCGAGAATCAGGGCAAAAATGGCGAGAAATCGCGTGGACATCGGCGGGCTGTATGCCTCTTCGAGGCTGGGGACGCAAGGCGGGCCAATCGGATGGTGCGCTCCCTCTCCCGCTTGCGGGGGAGGGTTGGGGAGGGGTGTCTCCGCGGGCGAGAACCCCCAAGAGGAGAAAGCCCTCACCGGTCGCGCTCAGGCGCGCAATTGCGCTGCCGAGCGCGCCGACCTCTCCCGCAGGCGGGAGAGGTGCAGCGGAGCCCGCGGACCGGTCAGGGGCCAAGTAGCCGCGCTGCGGACTGGATCACCTCGTCCAGCCCCCCGGTCAGCTTGAAGTCTCCGAGGCTGGCCAGGGCGTCGGGCGCGATCCAGCGGTAGTCGTCGAGCTCATCGTTCAGGACCGGCTCACGGGCCACCCAGCGGGCAGCAAACGACATGATCAAATAATGGCCGGCCCCGCCCGCAGCCGGCAGCACCTCGCGCCAGCCGGCGAGGCCGACGATCGCGATGTCGAGCCCGGTTTCCTCGTCGACCTCGCGGCTCAGTGCCTGGTGCAGCGATTCGCCGAATTCGACCCGGCCGCCCGGGAGCGAATAGAAGCCCTTGGCGGGCGAGCGGGCGCGGCGGGTCAGCAGCACCTTGCCGTCGCGGAAAATGGCGGCGCTGACGGCAAGCTGGGGATGGGTGGGCTGGACGGCTGAAACCATTTTCTCAAAGGACCTGGCTCAGTTCGCCATGATGGTATCGACGTCCGCTTCGGCCCCGCCGTGGATGATGCCGCCGCAGGCCGCGATCAGCGGCTTGACCCAGAGCGTGGCCTGCTCGGCGAGGCGGATGCGCGTCGTGTCCTTCTCGACCTCACGCATGGCCGAGCCGACCGCTGTCAGGATCGAGGTCATGGTATCGGTGAGGTGGTCGAACTGGGCGCGGACGTTGGGATCGGCCTTCTCATAGGCTTCGATGGCGAGGTCGCGCGCCTTGAAGTTGGAGGCCGTGAAATGCTCGGCATAGGACAGTGGCGACCAGGTCAAAAAATCTTCCGCGCATTCGGGCATGTCCGGGACCATTTCCAGCAGCATCACGGCTTCATTGAAATGGTTGAGATAGTCAGTGGCAAGCCCGGTCCGCGGGTTGATGTTGGCCACGCGCAGCCGCTCGGCCCAGGCGGAGGCCTCGGGGCCCGTCTGTACGTGCGTCCGCGCGGGTTGGGAGGCCATTGAGCTCATCCGCCGCAGTGTTAACGTTCGGGGTTAAAAGGACCTGAACGGACCCTATATAGACGCCTTGGGATGTGTGGACGCTTCGTCATAACTTCGGCCCCCGCGGCCTTGCGGCAACTGTTCGGCTATGCCGAGCAGCCGAATTTCCCGCCTCGGTACAACGTGGCGCCGACACAACCGATTCCGGTCGTTCTGATCGAGAATGGCGCGCGCCATTTCCGCCTGATGCGCTGGGGATTGCTGCCGGGCTGGGTCAAGGACCCGAAGGGCTTTACGCTCCTGATCAATGCGCGCTCCGAGACGGTGCTGGAGAAGCCCGCGTTCAAGCGAGCGATTCGCCGGCGGCGCGGCCTGATCCCGGCCGACGGTTATTACGAATGGAAGGTGGAGGACGGCCGCAAGCAGCCCTTCTTCATCCACCGTGCCGACGGTGCGCCGCTCGGTTTCGCTGCTTTGTTCGAGACCTGGGCCGGGCCGAACGGCGAGGAGCTCGACACGGTCGCGATCGTCACGGCCGCGGCGGGCGAGGATCTCGCCGCGCTGCATGACCGCGTCCCCGTCACCATCAGCGAGCGCGATTTCGAACGCTGGCTCGACGTCAGCGGCGACGAGGTCGACGCGATCCTGCCGCTGATGACGACCCCGCGCCTCGGCGAGTTCGCCTGGCACCCGGTCTCCACCCGCGTCAACCGCGTCGCCAATGACGACGAGCAATTGTTGTTGCCGATCAGCGCGGAGGAGATGGCGGCGGAAGCAGAGGCGGCCAAGCCGAAGAAGGTGGCGCGGAAGGTGGCTGCTGGCTCATCGGATGACGGGCAAGGCTCGCTGTTCTAGCTGCGGTGCCGTAGGGCGGGCAAAGGCGCAGCGCGCCGTGCCCACGATCTCTCGCTCCAGCGCGCAACGGTGGGCACGCTTCCGCCTTCGCTCTTTGAGCTACGGCGGACAAGTCGCTTTGCCCACCCTCCAGCAGCGGAGTGTGTGGCGGCCTACACAACCTCCTGCGCTCTCAACCCCGCGATCTCCGCCGCATCGAACCCCAGCTCGTCCAACACCGCCTCGGTATCCGCGCCGAGCTCCGGCGCCATCCGGTCCAGCCGGCCGCCGCCATGGGCGAGCTTGAAGCCGCTGCCGGCAAAGCGAAGACGGCCGTAGGGCGTGTCCAGCTCCTGAATCGCGCCGCGCGCCTTGATTTGCGGATGGTCGATGACTTCCTCGACCTTCCAGATGCTGGCGCAGGGCGCGCCGGCGTCTTCCAGGATGGTCTCCCATTCGCGCGCGGGCCTCGCCGCCAGCGCCTCCTCGATGATGGCGCGCAGCGCAGGTTCGTTCTCGTTGCGCGAAAACCAGTCGGCGAAGCGCGGGTCGGCGAGCGTGTCTTCGCGGCCGAGCGCGCTCATCAGCGCGCGATACTGCTTCTCGTTGTTGACGGCGAGCAGGATATGGCCGTCGCCGCATCGAAACAAATTCGCCGTGGTCCTGCGGCTGACCGCCTGGTTGCCCGACAATTGCTGGCGATGGCCGGCGACCGACCAGTCCGCGATCTGCCCGGACAGAAACGCCATCGTCGCCTCCAGCATGGAGACGTCGATGAGCTGGCCCTTGCCGGTGCGGTCGCGCTGATACAGCGCGCTCGACACGCCGAACGCGGCGGTGGCGCCCGAGAGCACGTCGCAGACCGCAAAGCCCGCGCGCGTCGGCCCGGTCTCGGGATGGCCCGTGATCGCCATGATGCCCGACAGCGCCTGCATCTTGCCGTCATAGCCGGGCCGCAAGCGATCCGGGCCGGTCTGGCCGAAGCCGGACACCGCGCAATAGATCAGTTTTGGATTGATCGCGGAGAGCGCCTCGTAGCCGATGCCGAGCTTGTCCATCACGCCCGGGCGGAAATTCTCCATGACGACGTCGACCCGGCTCGCAAGCTTCTTCACGATCGCGATCGCCTCGGGCTTCTGCAGATCGAGCGTCAGGCTGCGCTTGTTGCCGTTGATGGCCTGGAACGCCGGCGCGAGCCCGCGCTCCGCCCATTCGCGTGACAGCGGCGTGCGGCGCATGTCCTCGCCCTCGCGCCGCTCGACCTTGATGACGTCGGCCCCCAGTAGTGCGAGCTGATAGCTCGCATAGGGGCCGGCCAGCACTTGGGTGAAGTCCAGGATCTTCACGCCCTCGAACGGTCGCGTCACGTCGCTCTCCCCTTTTGTTGTCGTTGTCGGAGGACGTCAGGCGGCGCGGTTGCCGCGCGCGATCTCCTTCTGCTTGTCGAATTCGGCGCGGCGACGGGCGAGCTCTTCGGGCGAGAGCTGCGCGACGTTGTTGTAGTCGAGCTTCCAGGAGGCGTCCTCGCTCCAGCGCAGCGGCGACTGCATCGTCGTCTGCGGGCCGCTCGCGGTCTCCAGCAGCGTGAGCGCCAGTTCGAGCGTCTGCGCCTGCGAGGCGACATCATGCGGCTTGCCGGCGGAATTGCCGAGCGGGAAGTCGCTGAACAGGAAGCGCGGCCCAGCGGCGTGCTCGATGATGTCCTTGGCGCAGCCCATGATCACGGTCGGGATGCCGCCCGCTTCGAGATGCCGCGCCACCAGCGCGGTGGTCTGGTGGCAGACCGGGCAGTTCGGCACCAGCACCGCGACATCGACCTTGTCGGCGAGACAGCGCGCCAGAATCTCCGGTGCGTCGGTGTCGAGGGTGACGCGATGGCTGCGGTTGGTCGGCGCGCCGAAGAAGCGCGGGGCGACTTCGCCGATGCGGCCGGCGGCGGAGGCCTTCAACAGCTGCGGCAGCGGAAACCAGGTGCCGTTGTCGGTCGCGCTCGTGTGCTTGCGGTCGTAGCCGATATGCGAGATGCGAAGGTCGTGCTGCTTGGCCGTGTCGCCGTCATAGACCTCATAGAACTTCGCGCTGCCGTTATACGCCGCGCCGGGCCCCTGGTCGCCCTTGGCGGGATCGTACGGCGCAGCCGTCGTGATGATCGTCACACGCGACTTTGCCAATGGCTTCTTCAGCGGCTGGAACGGCGCCTCGGTGTAATGCGCCCAGCGATACGCCGTGGTGTAGCCGATCGCCGCGTAATAATCGCGCGTGCGCTGCATGTAGGGGACGGGGGCATCGTAGTCGGGCGCAAAGCCGAATTCATCGTCGCGCGGAGTGGACATTGGCGCGTCTCCTGGTTCTTGGTTGGGGCCAGACTAGAGATAGTTTTGGGGGTGCTCAATGGGGGGAGCGGCGGCGCAGGGCTGAATTGCAGACGAGGATGGTGGGCACGCGCGCGTCTTACCCTCCAGGGGTACGCAAGCTCACCTGAACACATGCAGCGCCGCGTATTGCAGCAGCATGATCGCCTTGGCGTCGATGATGCGGCCGTCGGCGATCATCGCCAGGGCCTCGTCGATCGAGAGCTCCAGCACCTCGATGTCCTCACCCTCGTGCTCCAGGCCGCCGCCGTCGCTGACCCGCATCGAAGGCTCGTACTCGGCGACGAAGAAATGCAGCTTCTCGGTGATGGCGCCGGGGCTCATGAAGGCCTCGAACACCTTGTGGACGTGGTGCAGGCGATAGCCGGTCTCCTCCTCGGCCTCGGCGCGGATGCGCTCTTCCGGCGAAGCATTGTCGAGCACGCCGGCGGCGGCCTCGATCAGCAGATCGTCGTAGCCGCGGATGAAGGCCGGCAGGCGGAACTGGCGCACCAGGATCACGGTCCGCCGGGCGCGATTGTACGGCAGCACGGCCGCGGCGTTGTCGCGCTCATAGGTCTCGCGGTGCTGCGTCTGCCACTCGCCGCTGGCGCGGCGATACTCGAGCGTGGTGTTTTTCAGGGTGGTCCAGCCGTCCGAGAGCACGCGGACGTCCTTGATGCGGACGCGGTCGGAAATGGTCATGACTGTCTTTCAGCTAGTGCGTGCGGCCGTCGAGCCATTTCTGGAACATCACGGACGTGGATTCCTCGAAGCCCAGCGACTGGTAGAACGCGTTGGCCGGCGCATTTTCGCGGCGGACCAGCAGCTGGAGCTTGGCGATCCCGGCCGCGCGCAACCAGTCCTCGGCCGCCGCCATGATGGCGCGGCCATGGCCGCGCTTCTGGCGGTCGGGATCGACCGCGACGTAATAGATCCAGCCGCGATGGCCGTCATAGCCGACCATGACGGTCGCCGCGATCGCGCCATTGTCGCGGCCGAGCAGGATCGTCGAGTTCTCGCGCCGCCGCGCCAGCGCGATGTCGGAATGCGGATCGTTCCAGGGACGCGTCAGGCCGCAGCGCTGCCACAGCGTCACCACCGGCTCGACATCGGCATCGGTGATGGCGTCGATCGTAAGAGTATTCACAACACCTTCCCCGGATTCATGATGCCCTGGGGATCGAGCATCGCCTTGATCGCGCGCATCAGCTCGATCGCGGTCTTGTCCTTGACGTCGGGCAGCTCGTCGCGCTTGAGCACGCCGATACCGTGCTCGGCCGAGATCGAGCCGCCCATGCGCAGCACGATCGCGAACACCACCGCGTTCATCTCGTGCCAGCGCGCCAGAAAATCCGCGGTGTCGGCGCCGACCGGCTGGCTGACATTGTAATGCAGATTGCCGTCGCCGAGATGGCCGAACGGCACCGGCCGCGCGCCGGGGATCAGCTTCACCACCGTGGCATCGGCCTCGGCGATGAATTCAGGCACGGCGGCGACCGGCACGGAGATGTCGTGCTTGATCGAGCCGCCCTCCGGCTTCTGTGCCGAAGACATCTCGTCGCGCAGCTTCCAGAAGCCGGCGCGCTGGGCGAGGCTCGCCGCGATCACGGCGTCGTCGACGATCTCCTCCTCCATGGCACGGGTCAGGATCGTCTCCAGCGGCGTGCGCGCGTCCTCGCTGGGGGAGGACAGCTCCATCAGCACGTACCAGGGATGCTTTGCCTGGAGCGGATCGCGCACGTCGATGCCGTGCTTTACCGAGAACTCCACCGCCATCTCCGACAGCAGCTCGAAACTCGTCAGCGCATTGGCGGCTTCGCCCTGCGCGATCGTGAGCAGCTTCAGCGCCGCCGCCGGCGATTTCAGCCCGACGAAGGCGGTCTCGACCGCCCGCGGCTTCGGAAACAGTTTGAGCGTCGCCGCCGTGATAATGCCGAGCGTGCCTTCGGCGCCGATGAAGAGGTTGTGCAGATTGTAGCCGGTGTTGTCCTTCTTCAGCTTCGACAGAAGACTGAGCACGCGGCCGTCGGCCAGCACGACCTCCAGGCCCAGCGCCATCTCGCGCGCGACGCCATAGGCGAGCGCGGCGGTGCCGCCGGCATTGGTCGAGAGATTGCCGCCGATGGTGCAGCTGCCTTCGGCACCCAGCGACAGCGGAAACAGCCGGTCCACCTCGGCGGCCTTCGCTTGCGCGATCTGCAGCACCACGCCGGCTTCGACCGTCATGGTGTTGGAGGCGGTGTCGACCTCGCGGATCTTGTCGAGCCGCCGCAGCGACACCACGACCTCGCCATTGTGCGGCGTCTGCCCGCCGACGAGCCCGGTATTGCCGCCCTGCGGCACCAGCGCGATGTTGCGCGCGGAGGCGAGCTTGCAGATCTCCGAGACCTCCGCCGTCGAGCCCGGACGCAGCACCAGCGGCGAGCGGCCGTGAAACAGATTGCGCTCCTCGGTGAGGTAAGGCTCGATGTCGGTCGCATCGGTGATGGCGTGGCGCTCGCCGACGATCTTGCGGAATTGTTCGATCAGCTCAGGCGCAAGCGGCGGGGTGGCGGATGTGTTGACGTTCATTCTCGTGTCTCTTCTCAAGCTTCTTATCGCGCAACCGCGGCCCGGCGCAGCCGGTCGTTGATCGCTTCGCCGAGGCCTTCCTCGGGCACCGTCATCACCGCGATCGCCCGCGGGCTCTTCGCATCGAGGCTCCGAAGATAGCCGAACAGATTGGCGGCGGCTTCATCGAGATCAGCCGTGGGCGACAAATTCATGACAGCGCTAGCTGCATCAATGCCGGGCAGCCGCGCGGGACCGAACGCGAGCAGAGCTTCGCCCGGCGCCACCTCGCGCGCATCGAGCCGCACATGGG
>NZ_JALBHA010000221.1:0-9538 GCF_023006445.1 Bradyrhizobium sp. SHOUNA76 | reverse complement strand
GTGGCGGGATGTCGATGGGTGGCGGCGGTGGCTTCCGCGGTGGAGGCGGAGGAGGCGGGCGCGGTGGTGGTGGTGGCCGGCGCTCCGATATGGCGCTGAAGCACGACGTCGTCCTGCTCGGCTATCTCGGCAACGGCCTCGGCTATTACCGCTTCAGCTACGTCGGCAGCGACAAGGCTTATGTCGGTGTCATGGCTCAGGAGGTCGAGCAGGTGATGCCGAACGCCGTAACGCGCGGAAGCGACGGATATCTGCGCGTGTACTACGAGAAGCTCGGACTGACATTCCGCACCTACCGCGACTGGCTCGCCGGCGGCGCGACGATCCCCGCGGAGGTGTCACCATGACCGGTCTGAAATCGTTACGCCGCGCGCTTCTGCCCGGCATCATGGCCCTGGCGCTGCTTGGCTCTGCGTCACAGGCCCAGCAATCGTACGAGACGCCGGAAGACGCTGCCGCGGCGCTTGCGGCGGCGGTCAAGAGCGGGCCGCGCGACATCCTGAAGGTGCTCGGCAGGGCCGCCGAGGACATCGTCTTCTCCGGTGACGAGATCGCCGACAACGATATACGACGGCGCTTTACGTCGATGTATGACGCCAAGCATGGCCTCAAGGCGGAGGGCAACAAGACCGCAACCCTGATGCTGGGCCCGGACGATTTTCCGTTTCCGATCCCGCTGATCAACACCAAGTCCGGCTGGGAGTTCGACACCGACGAGGGGCGGATCGAAGTGCTCCGCCGCCGCATCGGCCGGAACGAGCTCGACGCGATCCAGACCGCACTCGCCTATGTCGACGCCCAGAATGAATATGCCGGCAAGGATCGCGGTGAGGGCGTCGGCGTCTACGCGCAACGCATCGTCAGCAATCCCGGCAAGAAGGATGGGCTGTTCTGGCGCGACGACAGCGACCCGAGCCCGCTCGGTCCGCTTGCGGCGGAGGCGTCTGCCGAAGGCTACAAAGCGTCAGGTGTAGGGCCGAGCCCATATCACGGATACTATTTTCGGATCTTGAAGGGGCAGGGGATGGACGCGCCGGGCGGCCCACTCAACTACGTCGTGAAAGGCAAGATGATTGGCGGCTTCGGGCTGATTGCCTGGCCTGCCGAGTATGGCAATTCCGGCGTGATGGCCTTCCTCGTCAATCATGACGGTACCGTCTACCAGAAGGATCTCGGCAAGCGCACGGACTTCGTTGCCAGGCGTATCTCCTTGTTTGATCCCGACCAGACCTGGAAGAAAGTCGATGCAGAGAAACCTTGAGCGCTGCATCGCCTTTGCGAGGACTTCGGCAATTTACCTCGGAACGATCGCGCTCCTTGCGTTGGTCGTTCCTGCGACACCGTCCTTCGCGCAGGCCTCAGGCCATGTTCGGGTCAAGATAGTGAAGGCGGGCCTGCTCGTCGGCGCTGGCGCGGGCAACGGGGTGCTGACCTATCGCGGCCACAACTATCCCTTCCAAGTGTCCGGCATTAGCCTTGGTATCACGGCTGGCGCGACCATCGGTCGGCTCGATGGCTGGGCTTCGGGCATCCGCGAAATCTCCGACTTTGCGGGTTCCTACAGCTCAGTTGGTGGCGGCGCGGCGCTCGTCGGGGGCGTGAACGGCGTCCACTTGCGTAACGACAAGGGGGTCGTGATCGTCCTGCGAGGGCCGAAGGCGGGCCTGGAGTTTGCCGCCAACCTCAGCGGGATTACAATATCGCTTGCGAAATGAGGTTGCAGGCGATTGACACTTCTGCCGCACATTAGGCGGCGAGTTTCAGTGTCGAGGGTTTGACGGCCAACCCAAGACTGCAGAAGGCCGCACGCCAGGCTTGTCGCCGACCAGGCAGGTTCGGTGACGAGAACGGCCTCATCGCCCGCACCTGAAAGCTCAGTTGCTGCGGTCACTACACCGTGGCAGGATGTCCCCTGTTAAAATCCGAGGCTGTCCAGGCGAGCGGGAGCCATGGACGGATGTCCGGGCTGCCGCGCACTCGAACAACCACAGTATCAACAACCGCCGGAGCACAGGCGGCCACCATGCTGAACGTCGAAACGCAGCGTTACACGCCCGCATCGGATCGGGACCTTCCTGTCGTAGTCGCATTGATGCCCGCAACGCCGAAACAGCGAGCAGTCGCGGTTGGCCTTGCCGTCGTGATTATCGCCCTTGCAGCGCTAGTTGCGCCTTTTGCGCATCTCCAGATCGGCAGGATCGACAGCTTCGTTCCGGTTCTTCAAACCGTCCTGAGCGCAGCCGACCTGCTTACGGCAATTCTGCTGTTGGCCCAGTATTCGGTCCAGCCGCATCGATCGCTGCTTGCCATCGCCAGCGCATACCTCTTCAGCGCCTCGTTCGCCTTCCTGCAGACGTTGAGTTTTCCGGGAGGCTACGCACCTAACGGCATCATCGGTGACGGCTACAATACGCCGGCTTGGTTCTTCGTCCTTTGGCACACGACGTTTTCTTTGTGCGTGCTGTCCTACGCCTTGCTGAAGGAGATGAAAGCGGAAATCCCCCGGTCGCCCGCTGCCAGCATCGCGCTCTCGCTTGCGTTCGTGTTCGGGGTGGTGGTTCTAGCGGCGCCGCTTGTGACCACTTGGGTCGGGCACCTCCCGAGCTTCTACACGACGAGTGTCACGCTGCAGACGCGGCTCGGTAATCAGATCAACGTCGCTTTGTTCGTTTTCGGCGCGTTCCTGTTCTTGCTGCTCTTTGCACGCGGGCGAACGGTGCTTGATCTCTGGCTGATGGTGACCCTGTTGGCTTGGCTGCCTAACTTCCTCGTGGCAGCCGTCGCGAGTTCGGTTCGCTTTTCGGTTGGTTGGTATGCGGCGCGCGGCTTTGCGCTGGTCGCAAGTTGCATGCTGCTGTCGGTCCTGCTGACCGAAATGACCGTGCTCTACTCTCGGCTCGCCAGTGCCCTGACAATGCAGCGGCGTGAGCGAGCCAATCGCTTGGTGAGCATCGACGCTGCCACCGCGGCGATCGCTCATGAAGTCAGGTCGCCTCTGGGCTCGATCACTTTGAATGCAAGTACGGCTCTCCAGATGCTTCAGGCGCAACCTCCTCGGCTGGACGAGATCAACGTCATTCTCAAGGATATGGAAGAAGCGAGTTTAAGGGTGAATGAGACGATCAGGAGTGTTCGCGGGCTTTTCAAGGACGCCGCTGATCAACCTGCGACGATAAACATTGAGGAAATCACGCGCCAGGTATTGCGGCTACTGCAGCACGAATTGCAGTTGAACGAAGTGTCGGTCGTGACTGAATTTCAAGTCGATGGCGCCTTGGTGCGTGCGGATCCCGTTCAACTGCAACAAGTGATTTTGAACCTGCTGAAAAACGCCATCGAAGCGGTCAACTCCGCTTTGACCGACGGTCGTAGATTGAACGTTGGAACACGGCTCGACGGCGACGCTGTTATCCTCTTCGTTCGCGATAACGGCGGGGGAATTTGTCCGAACGACCAAGGCCGCATTTTTGAGCCGTTCTTCACGACCAAGCGGGCAGGGATGGGACTGGGCCTGCCGATCTGCCGCATGATCGTGGAAAGGTATGACGGCAGTTTGGTTCTTGCAGAATCCAGTCGTCATGGCTCGACCTTAGAGGTGGCTTTGCCGGCCATGCATCTGGTCTAAGCTCCGAAGCGTGACGCCCGCGCCGTATTCCGAAGGAACAGGAAGCGCATTCTTGCGAAGGATGCGCACGAATGGCCAAAGCGCAGGTATTGCACAGCTCAACAATCATAATGTCGGATATTTCGCTGAAATCGCAAAGCTACCGCTTCTCCGTCGCCCCCATGATGGATTGGAGCGAGAGTTCAGGTTTTTCAACTGTTTAGAGGGCTGCGTGTGCGCCGGGAGGTCAAGGAAAATCTCATCACGTCTAATGTGAGCAGGGATTTCTTAGCTGGGCTGATGCTGAAACTGGTAATGCCGACGGGCACTAAAAGGAACGACTTGAATTGATACCCGCTGGGAAGGTGCAATACCGCGTAGCGCTCAGTTCGCACAACGCGCCTCGAGCGTATCGACGAAGGCGCGATCCCATCGGCCCTCACGGATCGCGTGGATAGTGCCGTTTTCATTTTGCTCCTGCGCCAATGCTTTCTCGATGACCGTTGCGGCCAGGGACGGTGGAAATGCGAGGAGGCCGTCCTGATCGCCTACAATGATGTCGCCCGCGTTCACGGGCATACCGCCGGCTGTGTCGGGACATTGATCGCTCCGGGACCATCGGGCTCTCGGCCAAAGCGCAGAACTATCCGGGCCAGCTCTCCGGCGGACAGCAGCAGGGCGCGGCGATCGCGTGCACACGTACGATTGTCGCGACGGAGCGACCTTTCAGCCATTTGTTCTGGAGTCGGCGTTGCCACCCCGCCAAACTGCAGGCTCTAGACACGTTCTCGTGTTGGAAGTGAGTAGCGTTGTGACGTTTGAGACCTCCAACGTCGCCCAGTGCGTCGCGGCTAGGGGACGCGCCCGACGACTAGGCGCGTCCCAAGTTTTGATGGTCTACAACCAAACAGGTGTCGATTAGATCGAGGTCGGCCGGCAGTCGTTCGTCGCATTGGTCTAGGGAGCGCGACCCTTACTTTCATAGATGCTGACGTCAATGAGAATGCCGGCCGCGGGGCGACGCAGTTGAACCGCTAGAACTCAATTGACTCTGCTGCAGGATCGATTCGGAATTTGGTGCGCTGGACCTCGCCCGCAAAATGGGTAGCCGGAGCGCAGCGGCACGCTAGCCGCGCCGGCGCGCGCGCAGTTTGCGAAAATCATCGCCGGCGTGATGGGAGGAGCGCGTCAACGGCGTCGCTGATGCAAGCAAAAAGCCCTTGGCATAAGCGATCTTCTCATAGCTGTCGAATTCGCCAGGCGTCACAAAGCTTACGACAGGGTGATGCTTGCGCGTGGGTTGCAGGTACTGGCCGATTGTCAGGAAATCGACGTCGGCGGATCGCAGATCGTCCATCAGTTGCAGCACCTCGCTCCGGTCCTCGCCAAGACCGACCATGATGCCGGACTTGGTGAAGATCCGCGGATCGAGTTCCTTCACCCGCTGCAGCAGCCGGACGGAATGGAAATAGCGTGCTCCCGGTCGCACCGTCAGGTATTTCGACGGCACTGTTTCCAGATTGTGGTTGAACACGTCGGGCTTCGCCACGACCACCGTTTCGAGCGCGTCCGGCTTGCGCAAAAAGTCCGGCGTCAGGATTTCGACTGTCGTGCGAGGGCTTGTCCCGCGGATCGCGGCGATCGTAGCCGCAAAATGCGCCGCGCCGCCGTCGGCGAGGTCGTCGCGATCGACCGAAGTGACGACCACATGTTCCAGCCCAAGCTTGGCCACTGCTTCGGCGACCTTGACCGGCTCGTCGGCGTCGAGCGGGCCGGGCAGGCCGGTGCGCACGTTGCAGAAGGCGCAGGCGCGTGTGCAGGTATCGCCCATGATCATGAAGGTCGCGTGCTTTTTCGCCCAGCACTCGCCAATGTTGGGGCAACTTGCCTCCTCGCACACGGTCACGAGCTTGTTTTCGCGCACGATGCGCTTTGTCTCGGCCCATTGGGCTGAGCCGGGCGCCTTCACGCGGATCCACGCAGGCTTGCTCTGGATAGGCGTATCGGGACGGTTCGCCTTCTCGGGATGACGCGGCGTCTCGGGCCCCATCTTCGCTCGCGGATCGCCGTTGAGGAGATCGAGTATGACAGTCATTTGGTCAGCCCCGTGAATGCGCCGGTCGCGAACATTCAGCTATCTGAGCAAAGTTCGTCAATTCGATTCTTAGTCTTTCCGCGAGCGACCTCTCCCGGCCGGATGCGACGCCGCGCGGACGCTGTCGCTTCGAGCGCGCAGCGGGTTTCCGCCATCGAGCCCTGTAAATGCTGGTCCGACATTTCGGGCGGTACACCCGAACGGCTTTCCGAAGCTTCAGACAGATCCGGGCCGATCGGAGAGGCGGGCTTGCCGGATTGCATCGCAAACTCAAGCAAAACGAACGGCATGCGCGTGATTGGCGCGCCTTTCCGAGTCTGGCACGAATGCTGCTTAGGTGTCTGCAAAAGAAGCGATAGCTCAAAAGCAAACGACGCGAGGGGACGTTCATATGCCAGCCAGCACTCAATCTTTCACCTAGAACGACAGGCGATACCGCCTGCGTGGCATTGCGCGCTTTCCGCTTGACGGCGGAACGCAATGAGCAATGACGCCTGACTTCGGCTTGGCATGCAAGGGAGAGAGTAATGACAGTCGCGGACGCGCACGATCAGGATCCGCAGGAGACCCGGGAGTGGCTGGATGCCCTGTCGGCAATCCGAGGTCACCGTGGCAGTGAACGGGCCGAATTCGTCGTCAATACGATGATTGACGCAGCGCGTAGCGGCGGCCTCAGCATTCAGCAGACGTTGACGACGCCCTATTGCAACACGATTCCGTCGGATCAGCAGCCGGCCCTGCCGGGCGACCGCGCCATCGAGCACAAGCTGCGCTCGATCATCCGGTGGAACGCGTTGGCAATCGTGCTGCGCGCCAACAAGGAGAGTTCGGAGCTTGGTGGCCATATCGCGAGCTTCCAGTCCGCCGCTACGCTCTACGACATCGGCTTCGGCCATTTCTGGCATGCGCCTACGGAAACGCATGGCGGCGATCTGATTTTTGTCCAGGGGCATTGCTCGCCCGGAATCTACGCGCGCGCCTTTCTCGAGGGACGTCTGAGCGAGGAGCAGCTTCTCAGTTTCAGGCAGGAGACCGGCGGCAAGGGCTTGTCGAGCTATCCGCACCCGTGGCTCATGCCGGATTTCTGGCAGTTCCCGACGGTGTCGATGGGGCTGGGGCCGCTGATGGCGATCTACCAGGCGCGATTCCTGAAATATCTGGAGAACCGCAATCTCGCCGAGACTGCAAACCGCAAGGTCTGGGCGTTCATGGGTGACGGCGAAACCGACGAGCCGGAATCGCTCGGCGCGATCTCGCTGGCCGGCCGCGAGAATCTCGACAATCTGATCTTCGTCATCAACTGCAACCTTCAGCGGCTCGACGGGCCCGTTCGCGGCAACGGCAAGATCGTCCAGGAGCTTGAAAGTATCTTCCGCGGTGCCGGCTGGAACGTCATCAAGGTGCTGTGGGGCTCGGGTTGGGATCGCCTGCTGGAAAAGGACAAGAGCGGGCTGCTGCTCAAGCGCATGGAAGAATGCGTCGACGGCGAATACCAGGACTTCAAGAGCAAGAGTGGCGCATATATCCGCGAGCATTTCTTCGGCAAGTACGACGAACTGAAGCAGCTCGTCGCCGACATGAGCGACGACGATATCTGGCAACTCGCACGCGGCGGCCATGATCCCGAGAAGGTTTTCGCCGCCTACACCGCGGCCGTGAACCACAAGGGTCAACCGACGGTCATTCTGCCGAAAACCGTCAAGGGCTACGGGATGGGCGAATCCGGTGAAGGCCAGATGATCGCTCATCAGGCCAAGAAGATGACGCAGGACGCGCTGCGCGGCTTCCGCGACCGCTTCCAGGTGCCGGTCGCCGATGACGACCTCGCCAAGGTCCCCTTCCTCCGCCTGCCGGACGACAGCCCGGAGATGAAGTATTTCCGGGCGCAGCGCGCGAAGCTCGGCGGCAGCCTGCCGCAACGCCGGCGCAAGTCCGCCCCTCTGCAAATTCCGCCGCTGTCGACGTTCCAGCGGCTGCTCGAAAACACCGGCGACCGCGAAATCTCAACCACGATGGCCTTTGTCCAGATGCTCGGTACGCTCGTGCGCGACAAGGCGATCGGCAAGCACATCGTGCCGATCGTGCCGGACGAATCCCGTACCTTCGGCATGGAAGGCATGTTTCGCCAGCTCGGCATCTACTCGTCGGTCGGCCAGCTCTACCGGCCGCAAGATGCCGATCAGCTAATGTATTACCGCGAAGACAAGAGCGGGCAGGTCTTCCAGGAAGGAATCAACGAAGGCGGTGCGATGTCGAGCTGGATCGTCGCGGCGACGTCCTACAGCACGAACAACGTGCCGATGATTCCGTTCTACATTTACTACTCGATGTTCGGCCTGCAGCGCGTCGGCGATCTCGCTTGGCTGGCGGGCGATATGCGGGCACGCGGCTTCCTGCTCGGTGGCACCGCCGGCCGCACCACGCTCAACGGCGAAGGCCTGCAGCATGAGGACGGCCACAGCCACGTGCTGGCCGGCACCATCCCGAACTGCGTGTCCTACGATCCGACTTTTGCCTATGAGGTCGTGACCATCGTCCGGGAAGGCATGCGCCGCATGTATGAGGCGCAGGAGGACATCTATTACTACATCACGCTGATGAACGAGAACTATCCGCATCCGGCACTGGCCGACGCTGGAAAGGGGGCGGAGGAGGGAATTCTAAAGGGACTCTATCTCCTGAAGAATGGCGGCGAGGCGACAAAGAAGGGACTGCGCGTCCAACTCGTCGGCTCGGGCACCATCCTGCGTGAGGTGATCGCGGCCGCGGATCTGCTCAAGGTGGACTTCGGCGTGACGGCGGACGTGTGGAGCGCCACCAGCTTCAACGAGCTTCGTCGCGATGGCATGGCGGCGGAGCGCTGGAATCTGCTGCATCCGACCGAGCCGCGCCACAAAAGCTGGGTGGAAACGCAGCTTGACGGGCATGCGGGCCCGGTTGTGTCGTCAACCGACTATATGCGCAACTACCCCGATCAGATCAGGGAATATGTGCAGGCGGCCGGACGTCGCTACGTCGTGCTTGGCACCGACGGCTTCGGGCGCAGCGACTATCGCGTGAAGCTACGGCAATTTTTCGAGGTCGACCGACATTACGTCGTCGTCGCCGCGCTCAAGGCGCTTGCCGATGACGGGGTGATCAAGCCGGAGACCGTGGCCGAAGCCATCGCCAAGTACAAGATCGACGCCGGGCGTTCAGCGCCCTGGACCGTGTGAGCCAGCGGAGCCGAGGACAGAGCGATGAGTTTGATCGACATCAAGGTTCCCGACATCGGTGATTTCAAGGACGTCCCGGTCATCGAAGTCTTCGTAAAGCCGGGCGACAAGGTCAAAGCCGAGGATCCGCTGGTTGCGCTGGAGTCCGACAAGGCGACCATGGAGGTACCGTCGCCGCGCGACGGCGTTGTGAACTCGGTGGTTGTGAAGGTCGGCGACAAGGTCAGCGAAGGTGCTGTCATCGTGCAGTTCGAGGGTGCGGGCGGTGAGCAGACCGACGCGCGCCCGGTCGTCAACGCACCACCGTCGCCAACCAGTGCTCCCGCTGGGGTGGCAGAGGTGCGCGTTCCCGATATCGGGGACTTCAAGGACGTGCCGGTTATCGAGATTTTCGTCAAACTCGGCGACAGCGTGAAGGCGGAGGATCCGCTGATCGCGCTGGAGTCGGACAAGGCAACGATGGAAGTGCCGGCACCTCTTTCGGGAACCGTGCGCGAGATCAAGGTGAAGACCGGCGACAAGGTCAGCGAGGGCGCGATCATCCTCGTGCTTGCGACGAGTGACGCCGCGTCGGCTCCGGCGGCTGCCACGCCGGCACCCGCATCAACGGCACCTGCCGCGGGC
>NZ_JALBHA010000220.1:0-9585 GCF_023006445.1 Bradyrhizobium sp. SHOUNA76 | reverse complement strand
TGCATCGCAGGCAAGCGCGTCTGCCGAGGTGCGCAGCGCGCTCTCCACGTCGGCCGCGCGCACCATCACCACGCGGCGCGGATCGAGACCGAGCTCGGCGAGCCCGCTCATCGACAGCGCGCCTGTTTCGATGTCCGAAAAATCCTGCCGTATCCACAGCAGCGGCCGGCGCGCCGACACGCGCCCTGCGAGGCCCATGACAAACCCCGTTGCGGCCGTCCCCTGCCGCCCCTCGCAAAACACCTCGTGGATCGCCGCGCGCGCGAGCCCGCCCTTGAGGGCGGTGTCGACCTCGCCGTGGCCGAGTGCGACGCGATCATACTGATGCACGACCTCCGCCGTCTCGATGCGCTCGATCTGGCCGCGCAGGATCGCAAGCGCGCTGCTACGTGCGCCGCTCATGCTCGCCGCTCCTCAGAAATTGGTGCCGTGGTCTTCAAAAGAAGAACCAGCGGCTGGCTCATTTGTTCATGATATGTTCTAATATAAAGCTAACGGCGCCAGAAGAGTCAATCAAATTGGCGCGCCTAGGGATTCATGAGCTGAATCAAAGGGATTCCAACATGGACGTACAACGCAAGCTGGAAATTCTCGCGGACGCCGCCAAGTACGACGCGTCCTGCGCCTCCAGCGGCACCGAAAAGCGGGATTCCAGCGACGGCAAGGGCATGGGCTCGACCGCGCCAGGCATGGGGATTTGTCATTCCTACGCGCCGGACGGACGCTGCATCTCCCTGCTCAAGGTGCTGCTGACCAACGCCTGCAATTACGATTGCCTCTATTGCGTCAACCGCGCCTCCTCGAACGTGCCGCGCGCCCGCTTCACCGTGGACGAGATCGTCAAGCTCACGCTCGACTTCTACCGCCGCAATTACATCGAGGGGCTGTTTCTTTCCTCCGGCATCATCCGCAGTCCCGACTACACCATGGAACAGGTGGTCAGCGTCGCGCGAAAGCTGCGCGAGGAGCATCACTTCCGCGGCTACATTCATCTGAAGACCATTCCCGAGGCTGACGACACACTGATCGCGGAAGCCGGCAAATATGCCGATCGTCTCTCCATCAACATCGAGATGCCCGAGGAAACCAGTCTGCAGCAATTCGCGCCGGAAAAGGACGTGCGCGCGATCCGCCGCACCATGGGCCGGTTGCGGCTGAAGCTCGACGAAGCCGAGGAAGACCGCAACGCTAAAACGAAAGCAAAGCCGCAACGCTTCGCGCCCGCCGGACAAAGCACACAGATGATCGTCGGCGCCGACGCGGCCTCCGACCATACCATTCTCCACACCAGCGCCAATCTCTACGGCGCCTACCGGCTCCGGCGCGTCTACTATTCCGCCTTCAGCCCGATCCCTGACGCGAGCCGCGCTTTGCCTCTGGTACAGCCGCCCTTGCTGCGCGAGCATCGGCTCTACCAAGCCGATTGGCTGATGCGGTTCTACGGCTTCGACGTCGCGGAGATCGTCGACGACAGCGCCATGCTGCCGCTCGACATCGATCCAAAACTCGCCTGGGCGCTGCGCCATCGCGACCGCTTCCCGCTCGACGTCAACCGCGCCAGCCGCGAAGAATTGCTGCGCGTGCCTGGCTTCGGCACCAGGACGGTCGAACGCATCATCGCGACACGCCGCACCACCACGATCCGCCTCACCGATCTCGCACGGCTGCATGTGCCCCGCAACAAGGCGCTGCCGTTCATCGTCCTCAGCGATCACCGCCCCTCACCGCATCGTCTCGACGAAGCGCGGCTGGTCGAGCGGTTCAAGCCGAAGGCAACACAACTGGGGTTTGGCTTCTGATGCAGTACATCACCCTCGACACCGAAACCGATTTCGACGGCTGGCGCAATGCCGCGCGGACACTCGTGCTTCATCATGTGAAGCCCACCGATGTCACCTGGGCCGTGCAGGGCGGCGAAGCCGAGTTGTTCGCGCCGCCCGCGCCGTCTCCGATCCTCGAGGTGAACGACGGCACCTTCAGCGTATCCGCAAAATTCGTCGAACTCGCCCAGGCCGCAATCCTGCACCGCGATCGCCAGCGCTTTGCGATCCTCTATCGCCTGCTGTTTCGACTGAAGGACAATCACGATCTCATCGAGGTCGCGACCGATCCTGATGTCGCGCAGGTCACCGCCATGGCGAAAGCGGTCTATCGAGACGAGCACAAGATGCACGCCTTCGTGCGCTTCCGCGAGATCGGCCGGGAACGTGAGGCGCATTACGTCGCCTGGTTCGAGCCGGAGCATCACATCGTCGAGCTCGCCGCGCCGTTCTTCGCCAGGCGCTTTGCCGACATGCCCTGGTCGATCCTGACGCCCGATCTGTGCGCGCATTGGGACGGCCATGCGCTCACGTTCACCTCAGGCGTCAGCAAGAGCGAAGCGCCGAGCGAAGATCGGCTCGAGGAAACCTGGCGGCGTTACTACGCCAGCATCTTCAATCCGGCCCGGCTCAAGGTGAAGGCGATGCAGGCCGAGATGCCAAAGAAATACTGGAGGAACCTGCCCGAGGCTTCGATCATTAAGCCTCTGATCGAGGATGCCGAGCGCATGACGGGCGCCATGATCGCCAATGCCGCAACCGATCCGCACAAGCCTCAGAGGCGGCCGGAGGCTCCGATGACACGCAAGCTTACTGCCGACGATCTCGAAACGCTTCGCGAGGAAGCCGCGCATTGCCGCGCCTGCCATCTCTACAAGGACGCGACCCAGACCGTGTTCGGCGAAGGCCCGAAGTCGGCCAACATCATGCTGGTCGGCGAGCAGCCCGGCGACAAGGAGGACCTTGCTGGCCATCCCTTCGTCGGCCCGGCCGGTCAGATGCTCGACCGTGCGCTGGAGGAGGCAGGTGTCGACCGCAAGAAGGTCTATGTCACCAACGCGGTCAAACACTTCAAATTCGTGCCGCGCGGAAAGATCCGCCTGCACCAGAAGCCGAATACGCCGGAGATCCGGGCCTGCCGGCAATGGTATGAGCGGGAAGTGGCGGCGCTCCAACCCGAACTGATCGTCGCGATGGGAGCTACTGCTGCGCAAAGCGTGTTCGGCAAGATCACCCCGATCGGCAAGTCCCGCGGCCGCCTCATAGAGCTTCCCGACGGGCACAAGGCTTTGGTGACAGTGCACCCCTCCTACCTGCTGCGGCTGCCCGATCCGGAGGCGAAGGCGCTGGAATATCGGCGCTTCGTCGAGGATCTGAAGATCGCCGCCGGCCTGCAGAAGAAGGCGGCACGGGCTGCCTGATACTGGCAGGAAACGGCTTGGCGCCTTGGTTGGCGATCCGGTCTTCCCATACAAAGGGCCCGTGCAACACACGGGCCCTTTCCTTTGTGCTTCAAACGCGACCTTACGACGCCGCGAGCGATTCCTCGACCAGCTTGACCCAATAGGACGTGCCGTAAACGATCGCCTCGTCGTTGAAATTGTAGGCGGGGTGATGCAGGCCGGCGCTGTCGCCGTTGCCGCAGAAGATGAAGGCGCCGGGCCGCGCTTCCAGCATGTAGGCGAAATCCTCGCCGCCCATCAGCGGCGGCATCTCGTGCACATTGGCCTCGCCCGCGACTTGCTTGGCGATACGCCGCGCCACCTCGGTCTCCGCAGCGTGGTTGTTCACCACGGGATAATTGCGCTTGTAGTGCAAATCGATCTTGGCGCCGGTGATCTGCGCCACGCCCGCGACCACCTCGTGCACGCGCTTCTCGATCAGCTTGCGTACCTCCGGCGATAGGGTGCGGATGGTGCCCCTCAGCGTCGCCGTTTGCGGAATGACGTTGCGGGCATTGCCGGCGTGGAATTCGCAGATCGAGATCACGGCCGATTCCAAGGGATCGACGCTGCGCGCGACGATCGATTGCAAGGCGGTGATCACTTGCGCACCGACCAATACGGAGTCCACGCATTTGTGCGGACGCGCGGCATGGCCGCCGAGACCCTCGATCATGATGTCGACCTCGTCGGTCGCCGCCATGATCGGACCCGGCCGGATCGCAAACGAGCCGATCGGGATGCCGGGGCCGTTGTGCATGCCGTAGACCTGCTCGATGCCGAAGCGCTCCATCAGGCCGTCCTTGACCATGGCCGCGCCGCCGGCGCCACCTTCCTCGGCCGGCTGGAAGATCACCACGGCATCGCCCGCGAAGTTGCGGGTCTCGGCGAGATAGCGGGCGGCACCGAGCAGCATTGCGGTGTGGCCGTCATGGCCGCAGGCGTGCATCTTGCCCGGCGTTTTGGAGGCGTAAGGCAGGTTGGTCTGCTCCTCGACGGGCAGCGCGTCCATGTCCGCGCGCAGTCCGATGGACTTGAGCCCTTCGCCGGCCGGCTTGTTGCCCTTGATCACGCCGACCACCCCGGTCTGTCCGAGCCCGGTCACGACCTCGTCGCAGCCGAACTCGCGCAGGCGGTCCGCCACGAATGCTGCAGTGCGATGAACGTCGTACAGCAGTTCGGGATGCTCGTGGATGTCCCGGCGCCAGGCCTGAATATCGGGTTGGAGGTCGGCGACGCGGTTCACGATGGGCATGGAGGGTCTCAAGCTTTGTTGAAAATGCAGCCCTGTCTACCATGCAAGCGTCAGTCCACCCAACTGCCTGAGGGTCCGGGGGGGCTCTGTCCTCTCGTCATGGCCGGGCTTGTCCCGGCCATCCACGTCTGCCTATTTGGACAGAAAGCGCGTGGATGCCCGGGACAAGCCCGGCCATGACGCCTGTTTGGGTGGAAGCAGAATGCCAAGACGGCTCGAAGGTGAGTTTGACTACATTGTCGTCGGAGCCGGTACGGCGGGCTGTATCGTCGCCAACCGGCTCTCGGCCGATCCGAAGAATCGCGTCCTTATCCTCGAAGCCGGTGGCGACGACAACTGGATCTGGTTCCACATTCCCGTCGGCTATCTCTTCGCCATCGGCAATCCGCGCTCGGACTGGATGTTCAAGACCGAGGCCGAGCCGGGCCTGAATGGCCGTTCGCTGGCCTACCCTCGGGGCAAGGTGATCGGCGGCTGCTCGGCGATCAACGCCATGATCTCGATGCGCGGACAGGCCGCCGACTACGATCACTGGCGCCAGCTCGGCATGACCGGCTGGAGCTATGACGACGTGCTGCCGTTATTCAAGCGGCTGGAAGATCACTTCCTGGGCGCGAGCGAGCATCACGGCACCGGGGGCGGCTGGCGCATCGAGGCGCCGCGGCTGTCGTGGGACGTTCTCGATGCCGTCGGCGACGCCGCCGAGGAGATGGGCATCAAGCGCATTCCGGATTTCAACACGGGCGACAACGAAGGCACCAGCTATTTCCATGTCAACCAGAAGCGCGGCCGGCGCTGGTCATCGGCGCGCGGTTTCCTCAAGCCGGCGCTGAACCGCGCGAACCTGCGGCTCGAGAAGCACGTGCTGGTCGACCGCCTCATCATCGAGCGGGGCCGCGCGGTCGGCGTGCGCTTCGTCCAGAACGGCGAGATCATCGAGGCGCGGGCGAAGCGTGAGGTGATCCTCTCGGCCGGCTCGATCGGATCGGTGCAGGTGCTGCATCGCTCCGGCATCGGACCCGCCGACTGGCTGTCGCCGCTCGGCATCGAGATCGTCATGGACAAGCCCGGCGTGGGACGCAATCTGCAGGACCACCTCCAGCAGCGCGCGATCTACAAGGTCGAGGGCGTGCGCACGCTGAACGAGACCTATTACAACCTGTTCCGCCGCGGCCTGATGGGGCTTGACTACGCCTTCCGCCGCCGCGGCCCGCTGACCATGGCGCCGTCGCAGCTCGGCATCTTCACCCGCTCCGATGCGACGCGTGCACGCGCCAACATCCAGTTCCACGTGCAACCGCTGTCGCTCGACAAGTTCGGCGATCCCCTGCACCGCTTCCCCGCCATCACGGTGAGCGCCTGCAATCTCCAGCCGACCTCGCGCGGCACCGTGCGGCTACGTTCGGCAACGCCGGACGAAAAGCCGATCATCGCGCCGAATTATCTGTCGACCGACGACGACCGCCAGGTCGGCGCCGACGCCATCCGCACCACGCGCCGCCTGATGCGGCAGAAGGCGCTCGCAAAGTATCGTCCGAGCGAATACCTGCCCGGTCCCTCCGTCGGCGACGACGATGCTTCGCTTGCGAAGGCCGCCGGCGATATCGGCACGACCATTTTTCATCCCGTCGGCACCGCGAAGATGGGCGCTGCAAGCGATCCGATGGCGGTGGTCGACGAGCGCCTGCGCTTCTACGGGCTCGAAGGCTTGCGCATCGTCGATGCCTCGATCATGCCGACGATCACGTCGGGGAATACAAATACGCCGACCGCGATGATCGCGGAGAAGGGCGCGACGATGATCCTGGAGGATGCGAAGTAGCATCCGGTCATCATGATCAGTCAGCGCTTCTCCATCGGCCCCGCCGGCGCAGAAATCGCCATGCTGCAATGGGGCGAGCGTGGCAGGCCGCCTGCTCTGCTCGTGCACGGCACCGGCTTCGTCGCCGCCGTCTGGGACGAGGTCGCGCGCGAGCTTGCGTCGGCCTACACCGTCTATGCGCTCGATCGCCGCGGCCACGGCGCCAGCCACAAGCCGAGCAGCTATCATTTCCTGGATTATGCCGATGACGTTTGCCGGGTGGTCGATGCGCTCGAACTGCGCGAGATCTACGGCATTGGCCACAGCGCGGGCGCGACCGATCTCCTGCTCGCGGCCAAGCTCTTGCCCGGGCGTTTCACGCGTCTGTTCGTGATGGAGCCGACCATCATGGACCCGCGCGCAGCACGTTCCGGAGGACTGGACGAAGAGTCCAGTTCCCGCGTGCAAGGCGCGCTGCGCCGGCAGGCGGAATTCGACAGCCACGATGCCGTCTTCAGCCGCTACCGCGCGGCGCCGGCATTTGCGGATTGGACCGAGACCTCGCTGCGGGCTTATGCGCGCCACGGCTTCGCGCCGCTCGACGACGGCCGGGTCCGGCTCTGCTGCACGCCCGAGATCGAGTCGGCGATGCTGCGTCCGATCTACGAGGCGATGACCCAGGTTTACATTGGCGATGCTCGCGGCAATCCGTTCGGCTCGCTCGCCGAGATCGACTGCCCGGTGTGCGTCGCGACCGCTGCAAAGTCGGGGCCGGTGTACAAAGTGATGGCGCGACGCGCGGTGTCGTTGATTCCGCAGGTCAGCACGATGCTCTTCGAGGGCGCCGGACATTGCGCGGCGCAGGAAGTACCGGCGGCCGTGGTGGAGGCCGTGCGGGAGTTCGCGAAGTAGGTCTCGTGCCCCGGACGCGGCGCAGTACGCAAGTGATGCGCTGCAAAGCCGGGGCCCATCTCACCGCGCGCCCGCGGCCTTCTGGGTCCCGGCTCTGCGCAGCAACGCTTGCGCGTTGCAGCGCGTCCGGGACTCAAGACCCCACCTCACGAAATCGTCATCCCATCCGGGAATAACTCCCTCCCTCCTCCAATCATCTCCCCGACGCCCAATTCCGGGCACGAGGAGATGCGCGATGAGCGGACACGATCACGGCGCCGACGGCGTCAGCCGCCGCAAGGTGCTGGAATGCATGACCTGGGCTGGCACCGGTGTGCTCTGGACCATCACCGGCGGCGTGCCGCGTTCGCTCGGCATCATCGACTCCGCGCAGGCTGCGACCGCCGCGGCGCCGGGCATGACCTTCCTCCAGATCAGCGACAGCCATGTCGGCTTCGACAAGCCGGCCAATCCCAACGCGCTCGGCACGCTGGAGGAGGCCGTGGGCAAGATCAACGCGATGCCGGCCAAGCCCTCCTTCATGATCCACACCGGCGACATCACTCATCTGTCCAAGGCCGCCGAGTTCGACAATGCCGAGCGCATCATCTCGCAGAGCAAGCTCGACGTGCATTACGTGCCCGGCGAGCATGACTTCATCGACGAGGAGGTGAAGCTCTATCGTGAGCGTTACGGGCGCGGGACCAAGGGCCAGGGCTGGTATTCGTTCGATGCCGGCGGCGTGCACTTCATCGGCCTCGTCAACGTCGTCGACCTCAAGGCCGGTGGGCTCGGCAATCTCGGCACCGAGCAGCTCGCCTGGCTCGATGACGATCTGCGCGGCAAGTCGAAATCAACACCCATCGTGCTGTTCGCGCACATCCCGCTTTGGACTGTCTATCCGGAATGGGGCTGGGGCACCGAGGACGGCGGCCGTGCGCTGGAACAGGTGAAAGGCTTCGGCTCGGTCACCGTCCTGAACGGTCACATCCACCAGGTCATGCAGAAGGTCGAGGGCAACGTCACCTTCCACACCGCGCGCTCGACCGCCTTCCCGCAACCGGCGCCGGGAGCCGCCCCCTCGCCCGGACCGATGAAGGTCGAGGACGCAAAGCTCCGCAGCATGCTCGGCGTTGCCAGCATCAACTTCAAGCAGAACGAGCAGCGGCTCGCGATCATCGACACGCCGCTCCAGGGCTGATTCAGGTTGAACGGAAGCTGACAATGAAGACACTCAATCGCCGCGACTTCGGTGTCGCCGTGGTCGCGGCCGCCCTGCTGCCGATCACAACTGCCCGCGCCGACGACAACATGGAGGTGCATATCGATAATTTCGTTTTCCAGCCGGCCGAGCTAAAGATCAAGGTCGGCACCACCGTGACCTGGACCAACCGGGACGACATCCCGCACACCGTGGTGTCGGCCGGCAAGTTCAGGTCCAAGACCCTGGACACCGACGACAAGTTCTCCTTCACTTTCACCAATGCGGGCGACTACAAGTATTTTTGTTCGCTGCACCCGCACATGACGGGGATGATCAAGGTTGAGTAACGTCTCCAACCAAGGCATCAACGTCCTGCCCGGCCGGTGGTCCCACGCCGGCCGGGCTCCTGCGTCTCCGGCGACATCAGGCGAAACGGCAAAGCGAGCGGCGATGCCAGCGACAAGCGACGATCTGGACAAGGCGCGACGTTTTCGCGAGGCGGCGCTGCCCTATCTCGACGACGTCTACACGCTCGCGCGCTATCTGCTGCGCGATGCCTCCGATGCGGAAGATGCGGTGCAGGAGTGCTACCTGCGCGCGCTGAAGCACTTCGACAGCTATCGCGGTCCGGCGATGAAGCCCTGGCTGTTCGCGATCCTGCGCAACGTCTGCAACGCCGAATATGCGCGTCGCGCGCACAGGCCAAGCGCGCTCGAGGATACGCCCGGCGCCTCCGAGCAGACGCCGATCTGGCAGGAGAACGAGGCAAGCCCCGAGACCGAAGTGCTGCGCAGCCGCGATGCCGGTGCGATCCGCAAGCTGATCGAGACGCTCGCCGAGCCGTTCAAGGAAACCTTCGTGCTGCGCGAGATCAACAACCTGTCCTATCGTGAAATCGCCGAGGCCGTCGGCGCACCCGTCGGTACCGTGATGTCCCGCCTCGCCCGCGCCCGTGCCATGCTGCGCGCGGCCTGGACGGCGGAAGAGGAGCACTCCAGATGACCTGCGACGAAGCAAGGATCCTGCTTCATGCGCTGCTCGACGGCGAGCTCGACGCCGGCCATGCCCGCGAGGTCGAAGCGCATATCGCAGGCTGTCCAGCCTGCGCCGCCGAGCTCGCGGCACAGCGCGAGATGCAGCGCGTGCTCGCCGACACTGATTTGCGCTACACC